>CBCXVS010000114.1:0-8596 GCA_965178525.1 uncultured bacterium
CAGGCAATCGGCGTAACTGCTTCATCAAGAAAGGAGTTGGCTTGACTTAAGGCCATTCGCGGCCATCCACACTCATGTACGGCAGACGGATAGGCGCAAAAACCGGGTTGTTCTTGGTTCCTGCTACCCGTTTGTACTGCCGAATAAAGGTGAGAAAGCCTCGATAGGCGGCGGGGGTGACCTCAACCGCGGCCTGGCAGGCCCGCTCGGCTTGTTCGGTGGCGTCTTGGACGGCGTCTTCGGGATTAACATATTGGCTCATGGATTGCTCCTTGATGTCGTATGACGAGGCCCATCACGTCGCTTCGGCGGGCCGGCTGTGTCGTTGTGCGATACAATGCCAGGGAGCGTGGTATTTTTGCCGCGTCAGCCCGAGAAAATTTTTTGCTCTCATGCCGGCAAAAACCGTTGACATGCCGGCAATAGTCCATGTGATGATGTCTGCAACAAGCCCTGGCGTTGGTTGGGAAATTCTCGGGGCCAGCAAGGGAGAAACCCATGCAGCACGATGCCCACATAGCTTTGGCTCAATTGTCTGAGGATGCCTTGCAACGAACGATCTTAGAGCTGGGCCGCTATGCGCTCAGTGTCAGTAAGCGGCTCCGCTGGCGTACGGGGGATGCGGTTGAACTGCCGCGTGGGGAAACCATTGATTCGATCGTCAGCCAGGCGTTTACCAAAGTGCTGACGGGAGAGCGCCGCTGGGGTCCGGGCAAACAACCGGAACTCAAACTCTATTTGATGAATGTGATCGATAGCCTGCTGAATCACCTGGCGGAGCGTAAAGACAACACGGTGCTGACGGCGATGCCCGATGGCGGCAGCGAGCGCGTCGCACAACCGCCGGACAATCCTGAAACGGCGTTGCTACAGAGAGAACAAGCCGCGCAGGAGGCCTGGGCGCTGCAGTGTTTGATCGATGCGTCCCAAGATGATCCACTGCTCCAGCAGATGATTCACACCATGCAGGCCGGACACGGCAAACTTGGCGACATCGCAGCCGCTTTGAGCATATCCGTAACCGACGTGTACAATGCCATGAAACGGCTCGACCGGAAAATTGAGCGCGTACGCCAACACGCCCAGCAGATGCCGTGAGCCGAGCGCAGAAGGGGGACAGGACCATGCAAGAGCGCGAACCCAGCACCGATGCTACTGATCTGCTGCATCGCATCAGCAGATGGAGTAGCGAAGCCGCCTGGACAACCGGAGAGCTGCAGGAGACGCTGCGCGAGAGCGGGGTCGATCCGGATCGCCTGCTCAGCCGAGTGATGACCGATGTGCAGCCATTCCTGCACGCCTCAGCGGAACCACCGCGCCCGTTGCTGGTGGCGTTGCGTCAACAGACCCAATTGCCTCCGAGTGCGATTGCGCAAGCCATGGACGTGCCGGTCACCTTTCTCTCCGTCGTGTCGCGGCACCCCAAAGCCGTTCCCACACGTTGGCGGCAGGAGCTGGCCAGGCGTGCCGAAGGCGCGCTCCAGGTTGCCCCGCAGGTGGTCATGACCTCGTTCGAGGCGCCATTTCAGGTCGAGATGGCGGCATCGCGAGACACGCCGTATACAGCGGATACGGTGCAGAATTATGAGGATATTCTCGAACGCGCCGGACTGAGTCCGGAAGCGCACCAATTTTGGCAAGCTCTGGCGCTGGATGAGACCGTATGACGTCACTCACATATGCACGACAACGCGCGTGGGAATGCCGGGAGGCGCTGGGGGCGTCTCCGGCAGGGTTGATCGAGCGCGTCACGCACTATCTGTCGGACACTCATAACATCGAATTGCACCCGGCCAACCCAGCGTTTCTGCAGGGCGGCCGGGCCGAGGTGTCACCGGCAGAAGGCTGTCTCTTCTACGACGAGCGTCTGGACGACAACGCCGCTGACAAACTCGCCGTGGTCCTGCATGAAGTGGGGCACTTAGAGCTGCATGCACGGCTTCAACGCTGCTGCGCGGCGCCGGACCCGGTGTACGGCTCCATGTATCTCAATGAAGGGGCGCCCGCCTTAGCCCGGTATAATCGCCGGGCTCGCGAGGAAGCGGAAGCCAATGCCTTTGCGACGGAGTTTCTCTGCCCCAGCCCGGACATCTTGCAGCAATGGCAGCGCCATCCGCACGACAATGCCGTCCGAATTGCCCAACGCCTGAACGTCCCCGTGTCGATCGTCCAGGCGCAACTGGCAGAAGCGCTCTACTGGCTGGCAATAGGAAAGGATGCGCATCGACGCGGCCAGAATCGAGAAGCGGTCGAATGCAATCCGAGTCAGCTCGAAGCCGCCACCTCGACCGGCCGTCCTGTGCTCGTCCATGCCGGGCCGGGAACGGGCAAAACCGCCACGCTGGTGCGGCGTGTCGCCTATGTTCTTGATGCCTGCGGCGCCGAGCCCGAACAGGTGTTGGTCTTGACGTTCAGCCATGATGCGGCGGATGAATTACGGGAACGCATAGCCGGACATTGTGGGAAGCAACGGGCAGCGCGTATCGAGGTGAGTACGTTTCACGGTTTTGGCGTGACCTTTTTGCAGCATCACGGGCAATTTTGGCATGTCGATGCCAATGCTGCCATCCTGGATGAGGCTGGCCAGGAGGACCTGCTGATGGCCATTCTTGGCACCGTGCCGGGCGGGAAGATCGTGACCCTTGGTGCGGCATATCGGCTATCTCAAAGACCGGCTCCACACCCCCGAGGATTTTGCCGCCGCCCTTGACACGTGGCATCCGTCCCCGCAGGAGCAGCCGCGGTACGAGGCCGCCGGCGATTTGCTGCACGTGTTTCGCGCCTATGAAGCCGCGAAGACGGCGCAACAGCGGGTCGACTTCGCGGATTTAATCGCTCTGCCCATCCGGATTCTCGATGCGCATACGACCTTACGCCAGGCCTATCGGGACAAATACCGCTGGGTGCTGGTAGACGAATACCAAGACGTCAGCCGTGCGGTGGCGTCGTTGCTCCGCCACCTCTGCGGTCCCGAGAATCCGCCGTGGGTCGTGGGGGATACACGTCAACCCATTTACCGCTTCCGCGGCGCGGCACCTGAGAATGTAGAACAGTTCACCCAGGATTTTCCTGGCGCCGAAGTGGTGCAGCTGGATACGAACTACCGGTCCTGTGCCGAGATCATCCGTGCGGCAAACGAGTTGGCAACGCTAGTGGCGGCGCCCGAGCAAGCGCCCAATCCCCCGATTACACACTGGAAACGCGGGGCGCCATGGACCGCCCTGCAGCAGCCGGCCGTTGCCGTGGCACGTGCGGATTCGGATCAGGCCGAACACACGGGAATTGCGGAGCAGATTGCGGCCTGGCTGGGTATGGGCGTGCCGGCGCGGGATATGGCGGTTCTGGCGCGGCGCAATGTTGACGTGCGAGAGATCGCACTCGCGCTTGGACAGCGCGGCATACACGTGCTGACATCCGGACTGCTGACGCCCGAGGGCGCCGCCGGTGATCTGGCTGCCATCGCCACTCTGCCGGATCACCCCCGGGCATCACTTCCACGGCTGGCCTGTGCCTTGGGGCGCGGGCGTTTTCCCGTACCGGTGATTAACGCGGTGATCCGGCGTGCGTTGGAGACGCTCGATAGCAGGGGGACATTCGCCGTTGATGGCTATGACGGACGCGGCAAGGCGCTGGCCGCCGCGATGCGCCGGGTCAGCGATAGCTTGCACGCCGAGCGCTTCCGTGGCGATGCCTTTACGCTGACGTGTACATTGCTATTTGATGGCAGCGATTATCTGCGCCGTCTACTCGAACAGACGGCGGACGCGGCGTCGGCGTTGGCGCTCAATGAGATCGTCACATCCTTGTCGCAAGCTGCGGGGTATCGCTTTCTCCATCCGGATGCCGAACCCAGCCAGGCTCGGAAGGGATTCGCCCAGCATTTCCGGGACGCATTATGCACCAGTACACCGTCCCTCATGCCCCCCCCACCCGCGGTCAATGCGGTGCGTGTCATGACCTGCCATGCCGCCAAAGGGCTGGAATTCCCATGCGTCATCGTCGCGGGGCAGACCCTGGCCCAAGCGCCGAGAGACTATGCATGGCTGCCACCGGCCATGACACCATCGGGGCAAGATGATCTGGCACAGGCTGACGCTCTCTTCTTCGTTGGCCTCACCCGCGCGCAACGGGCACTGGTGGTCACCTATGCCACCAGTGCAAGCGGCACGGCGTCCGCCAGAACGCGTGAGGTCACGCCGCTGCTGCACCGTTGGCAGACGGTCTGTGCCGTGCCCACACGCGATATGCTATCGCAGCCGCCGGCGCGGCAACCGCTCACCATGCCGGCCATATGGGGCGGCGCTCCGCACAGCGGGCTGTCAACGCGGGCGCTCGACCCGCGTACGTGCCGTATTCGCACCTATCTGGAGCATTACCTTGGCCTGCGCTTTCCGCGCCATGTCCGCCCGCTTTATCCCGTCTTTTTTGCCGTAGTCCGCCGCGTCATGGGGCGTATCGTGCACCAGGCGCATGCCAAGGGAGAAGCCATCAGCAGCGCCGAAGCCCATGACATGCTGTTACAGGAATGGCCTGTCAGTGATGTGGCAGAGCACCCCCATCAGGCGCTCTATACGAACCGAGCTCGGGCCTATATCGAGCAGTTCGCTCGGGCCTATCAGCCTTATCCGAAGGCGCAGACTCATCTCGATCCGACCCGCAACCATGAGGACATGGGCCTGGCCCTACGCTACGATCTCGTGGCGCATTATCACGCGGATGACGGTACAACCGTGGCCTTAACGTGGCGTCCGGAATCGCTGCAAGAGAAATCCCGTGCGCACGGTTTACTCTGGAGTGGGCTCAAAGCCGCCCACCGCGCGGCCTTCGTGCTCCTCAAGGAAGACGCGCCTGATCTGCAGCCTTATGTATTTTCTGCCGAAGATGGCTTGGTCTATCCGTACCTGTGGCCCAATCGTGCCTAGGTGATCGAGCAGGAAGCGGCGCGCCTGGCGCGGCAACGTCATGCGCTCGGTCAGCATATGTTCGAAACGACGATAAGCGATTGGAACTGTGCTCAGTGCCCGGTGCGGGTGGTATGCCCGTATTGGATGGGAGCGCTCGAATGCGGAATGCGGAATGCGGAATGCGGAATGTCACAATCAAGTCATCATCCGTGTTCCGAATCAACTCTCCCCCTCTCCCGGATTGGAGAGAGGGTGTTTTAGACAAAACTACGGGAAGTCCGCCGTCTCCTTGGCATCCCGCAGTATCGTCGGCCTGATGATCAGCTCGGTAATGGTGGATCGTTTGGGCAGGCTGGCGATCATCGTCAACGCTTCGACACACTCGTCAACGCCGATCATCGTCGTGCGATCATCTGACGTCGGCGGTATCGGTCGATTGTCCATAATCGGCGTGTCCACTTCCCCAGGGATCAGGACGCTGGCCCGCACGCCGGTGTTGTGCAGCTCGAAGTTGAGGAACTTGGTGAAGTGAATGACGCCGGCCTTGACGGTGCTGTAAACCATGCCGCCGAGGTAACTTGTGTTGACACCGGCCAGCGACGCGACATTGAGGATTAAGCCATCGCCGGCAGCGCCGCCTGGGTGCAATACATCATCCCGACGAGGTTGGAATCGATGACACCGCGAATTTCCTCCGGCGGTGTCGTGAGGATTCAACGGTGGCGCGAACTATGGCCGGCGTTGTTGACCAGCACGTCGATGCGTCCGAACGCGTCGAGCGTTTGCTGCGTCATCTGGCGCACGCCGTCGTAATCGGCCACGTCGAGGCCGAAGGCGAGCGCCTCGCCGCCATGGGCTTTAATCTCGTCGCGGACGGCCTTCACCTTCGAGGCGGTTCGACCTACGAGCGCAATTTTTGCTCCCTGCTCGGCCATCAGCAGCGCTGCGCCGCGGCCGATGCCGCTCCCCCCTCCCGTGATGATGCACACTTTGCCTCGTAAGCTCATGGCGTGTCCTTTCTATTTCAAGCGTGATCGAGTCATAACCCTGTCAATGGCACATCTATCTTGGCGTTCGTTACATGTGTTGTGGTTGATCCAAAAAAGCATCTATCTTGCTTCGGGCAGCTTGGCAGGCAACGGATACGGAGAGGATTGTAAACGCTTTTTTCTCGATGTCCATCTCTGCCCCCATCAAGACCATGCCGTTTTCCACTTGTGTGCGATTCCCCCTGTGAAAGGGAGGGTGCTTAAGTACCTGGACAGAATCTCCTTTATACATTTCTCCAGGGGAAAACTATAAATTTAATCGTGTTTCGGTACTTAAAAAGTTGCGAGAGGGAAGTATGACGGTGTAGCATGCAGCCATGCACACAGCACGGAGGTCTGCCATGCTCAAAGACCCCTTAGGCTTCTCGAAAGGAATCCGGTGAAAATTATCCGAATATACACCGATGACGACGGCGAATCGCATTTTGACGAACTCGATGAACCCGGTGTCGAAAGGCGCGTCAACGCGGATTTTACGCGGGTGATCGACGCGTACGGCCTAGCGTTCAAAGAAGCGGGTCCGTTGGGCGATGAACCGACCCTTGGCGATTGGCATCCGGCGCCGTGGCGGCAGTATGTCCTGTTTCTCTCCGGCGAAACGGAAATCGAAGTCAGTGATGGCGAAAAGCGCATCATCCGAACTGGCGATGTGTTGCTCGTCGAGGATACATTCGGCAAGGGCCATCGCAACCGGCGGTTAAGCCCCTCGCCAGAATTGTGGGCATTCGTCCGCTCCAGTTAACCATGTGCGGCTCCTTTGCCACTGTCGTACGACCAACCCCTTTACCAGGAGGCAACCATCATGAGTGGCGTACAAATCGTCTTCGACCACGTACACGTCATCTGCAAGGACCCGGACGCCGCCGCACAATGGTATGCGGACATGTTAGGAGGCACGATCACACGGCGGGCTGAGGTCCGGGGCGCGCCCCAGATTGCGGTGCAATTTGAGGGCGCTACGATCTTAGTCCGAGGTCAGAGACCCGGCGAGCAGCCAGGGGACAAGAACGCCTTGCAATCGTTTGATAATTTTGTGAGCCACGACCAATGGGGCACGGATCATTTTGGCTTTAAGGTCATCGGTGACATGACGGATTTTTGCAACGCGATCAAGGCAAAAGGGGGTGAATTTTCGGTGGAACCTTACGAATTTACACCCGGTACACGCATTGCCTATCTTGCCGGCCCTGATGGTGTGAGTATCGAACTCGTCGAGCGCAAAGCCTCATAAGAGGCCGGTTCGCATTGGCGCCGCCTGGCAAACCAGCGCCAGGCCGCTCACGCGGTCTGAATGCTCACCCCGCCATCAACCGCCCAAGTCTGTCCCGTAACGTAGGCTGCCGCAGGAGAGGCCAGGAACACCGTCAGGTAGCCCACCTCCTTCAGGCGTCCCACCCGTCCCAGGGGAACGGTCTTCGCGGCGGTCTCCTCTCGCGCCTGATAGGCCCCTGCCGACATTTGCTCGGGGTCGGGAAAGGAGCCTGGCGCCACGGCGTTGACGCGGACGCCGAAGGGCGCCCACTCCTGCGCCAAGGATTCGGTAAACCGCATGACCCCGGCCTTGGACGCGTCGTAAGCGGCCGACCCGGCTCGGCCCCGGAACGAGGCCCAGCCCGAGATGTTAATGACGGAGCCCTGACGTCGCGCGAGCAAGTGGGGACCGAGTGCGCGGCAACCCTGAAAGGCTTCGGTCAAGTTGATGTCCACAATAAAGCGCCATTCATCCTCGGTCATGCCCTCGGTATCGGTCCCTGGCAATTGCACGACCGGCTTGCGGATGGCGTCGCCCACACAGGTGATCAGGGTGTCCAGATGGCCGAACCCCTCGAGCACTTGCTGCGCCACCCGGTCCATGTCGGCACTCTTGGTGGCGTCGCCAGTGAGGGCCAAGGCGTCGCGGCCCAGGGCGCGTACTTCCTCGGCCACTTGGTTAACGCCAGTTGGCGTCAGGGCGCTGACCGCCACATCGGCGCCGGCCTCGGCAAAGGCCAGGGCAATCCCCTTACCAATGCCGCGTCCACCGCCTACGATGAGAACTGTCTGCCCGGTGATGTTGAACTCGGGGATACTCATCATGTTCTTCCTTCTTACCAAAAAGCAGGCCAGGAAAGTGGGGGAAATGGGGGCAACCTACTCACCTCTGCCAACTCTGTCAAGCCGGGGCATGCCTTGACAAGCTACCGACAATCGGATAGGTGTGGCCGGTAGGCGTGAAACTCGCGGCAGCCCCACATGCGATGAACACCCATCCGGTCCGATTCGTGGACGCCCGGAGTTCCGTCTGTTCGTAAGTGCGCCAAGAGGCACTTCATTCCGGCTTGACCTACCCTTCTGCCCTCGTGTCAAGCCCCTCAAGGAGAGATGTCAAGTATGACTATGCAAGCTAGCACCCGAAAGATCGACGTCGATACCCACTTCTACCCGCCGATTGACTACAAAGCCCTGCGCGAGTATTTGCCCCGTGGCTTGGTTGCCCAAGCCCAGGACATGCTGGTGCGGGCCGCGGTGCGGGCGGCAGAGCCCGAGCAGGTGGCGGCGGAGACCAGCGGCGCAGCCCCGCCGGTCCGGCGCCAAGCGGATCCCCACTGCGACCCGGATGCCCGGGCCGCGGCCATGGCGCAGACGGGCTTCGATATGCAGGTG
>CBCXVS010000114.1:8606-21452 GCA_965178525.1 uncultured bacterium
GCTCATCCCCGACGCGCTGTTCGCCAATCTCTACGGTGCCTCCCCGTCCGGCGGTGACCTGCCCCTCCCCATCCGCACGGCGCTGTGTAAGCTCTATAACGATGCCGTGGCCGACGCCGAGCGGCGCTATCCCGGCCATTTTATTGGCCCTGTCAACATTCCTTTCGACGACCTGGAGACCTCGGTCCTAGAAACCCGGAGGGCGGTGCAGCAACTCGGCCTACGGGCCGTGCTGGTGCCCGGCAACTGGATGGGGCAAAATTTTGACGCCCTGGAACTCTATCCCTTCTGGGATGCGCTGAACGAGCTGGACGTCACGGTGTTTGTGCACCACATCCCGCAAGGCTGCCGGGGCCGGACCACCATCGACCACCCGCCCCGCTATCCGATGATTGGAATGGAGCGGATGCGCCGCCTGCACGTCGGGACCTACCTGGGATTTGGACTGGAGTACGCCCTGGCCTGCGCCGCGCTGACCCTGGGCGGCGTGCTGGACGAGTTTCCCAACCTGCGCTTTTGTTTCTTTGAAGCTGGCGCTTCCTGGATGCCTTATGCCATGTACGGCGCTGATCGTTCCTTCGAGATCGAGCCCCAGTGCGCCCGCACCGCGACGCCTCCCAGCCAGTTGATCAAGAAGCACTGTCTGACCGCCGTCGAGCCGGCTGAGCCTCTGGAACAGTTGGTGGGAGCCATGGGGAGCGAGAATTTTTTCTTTGGCCCGGATTTCCCGCACCCCGAGTTCCAGCGTTATCACAACACCGCGGCCGCTATCCTCGACCGGCCAGGGCTCTCGCCGGAGGACAAGGACAATATCTTGGGAAATAATATCGCACGCTTCTTGAGGTTGGACGGTATGTGATATGCTGGACGCAAAGCTTATATGACCTCGCCAGACTACCCGGTGGGGTCACCTATGGGGAAGCCCCATTGGAACGGCGGATAATCGCAGGATTGGAAGAGGTGTTATGTCAACGACAAATCACGCCAGCTATCGTGCCGCCACACACAATGGATCGGCTTCTGAGAACGCACGCCAGCCAGCGGCCAGCGACCTCCGAGATCGTCTTCCCGAAACCGGTCTCCGTGAATACTGGTATCCCGCCATTGCCGCGCGCAAAGTGGGCAAACGCAAGCCGCGCGAACTCAAACTGCTCGATGCAGAACTGGTCTTATTCCGCGACAGAGAAGGCGAGGTGGCCGCTTTGCAAAACGCCTGTCCACATCGCGGTATGCCCTTAGCGCTGGGAGATTGCCATTTTGCCGGGACGGTCAGTTGCCCATATCACGGCTGGACGTTTGACCACACCGGGGAATGTCTCGCAGTGCTCGGAGAGGGCCCCGATTCGGCGATTGCCGGCAAACGGGATGCGCGCGCGCGTCTATCCCACCCGAACCCTCAAAGGCATCGTCTTCGTGTGGATGGGACAAGGCGAGCCCGCCCCGATTGAGGAAGATGTCCCGGAAGAGTTTTTCGACGATGCAGCGCTGGTATTATCCAGCGAGACCCTCTGGCAGTGCAACTGGCGCCCTGCGGTTGAGAACATTTATGACGCGCATGTCTTCTACGTCCACCGCAATTCCGTGCAGTTTTGGCTGCTTCCGTACGATCTCTTCGTCAGGATGTCCCACATGGGGTCGAGGCGAGCCCGGCCAGTTTGCGTCAATAACCGCGCCTTGACCTATGCGCTCGAAGATAATCCGGTGCGTGGCCGGATCGGCTTCACCGAAGGTCAGACCGCACAACCGGTCTATCAGGATAGCTACCCGAGTCTCGATGGCGCCAAGTGGCCGAAGCAGGCCTGGCGGGTGCGCTGGCATCGCCTCGTGTCCTGGTTCCGCCGCCCGCGCCACCGGCCGCCCCTGGCCAAAAGTGAAGAATGGACCGGCTTTCACCTGCCATGCACCTTTCGCGTCGATTACCGCACGTTTCTCTATTCACGGTGCACGGTTCCCATCGACCGTGAGCAATCACGAATGTTCTATTTTCACACCACGCGGCCCGGCTCGTCCTGGCAGCGCTGGGTGGATACACTCGTGTTTTATCTCTGGCGCAACTGGCAGATGAATTACAACTTCTCGGGGCAGGATCGGCGCATGATGGAAAAACAGCGTTATGACACCCCTGAAAAGCTGTCTGGCACTGACCTCTTCCCGTTGGAAACCCGGCGGCTCATGGTGAATCATGCGCGGGATTTCCAGTCGCCGCGCGAGGACGGAGTCGCTATGGCGCCTCCCACACGGACAAGCCAGGTGGCAAGTTAGGGTCTACGGTATGTCGCTCCCAAATCAAGGACATCAAGTCGCCGTGTGGCTGTGGATTGAACCACAATAAGCAACACGTCGACTTGATGTCCTTTCCTTCATGGCGGCAATTGGCCCTCTGAAACCCATTTATCTTCTGCCGCAAGCGTGGTAGGATCCAGCCTACCATCATACCCGGTCACAGGCCGGACAGTGTGGCTCTCGGATGCGCTGCCCTGTTACCCAGGCCACAGAATTACAGTCTCTAGGGCGCCTTTCTTCGCGGGCGCCTGGATCACGAGCTTGCTATCTGGCCACAGGCCGAGGGGAGGCGACACCATCGGTGTCGGCCAATCGTGGAAGGAGGTGCCTTGATGCACATCGGATTGATGATGGAATGTGACTACCGCGAAGGCCAAACCCAGGAAGAGGCGTTCGACGACGCCTTTGCCACCGCGGCAAACGCCGAGACGTGGGGTTTCGACGGGGTCTGGTTGGCTGAACGCCACTTTGCCCCGCCGGGAAGCGGGCGCGCCATTCCCTCGGTGGTGGCTTCACCTTTGATCTTTGCCACCGCCATCGCCGCCAAGACCACCCGCATCCGGGTCGGGACGGCTGTGTTGGTGCTGCCCCTGGGCCATCCCGTGCGGATGGCAGAAGAGGTGGCCACCCTGGACCACATCAGCCGCGGACGCCTGGAGTTGGGTATCGGTCGTAGCGGCTTCCCCTGGGCTTACGAGGGCTATGACATTCCCTACGCAGAGAGCCGGGAACGATTCCGAGAGTACTTTGACGTGATGCAGTTAGCGTGGACCGAAGAGCAGTTCTCCTACCAGGGTAAGCATTATCACTTCCAGGATGTGTGCCTGATTCCCAAGCCGTACCAAAAACCCCATCCACCCCTCCGGTACGCGGCGACCACCCGGGAGACCTTTTCGGCCATGGGACAGTTGGGGTTGCCCATTTTTGCGGGTCTGGGAGGGGTGTCTGTAGCAGAACTGGCGCCAGCGATCTCCGAGTACCGCGATGCCTGGCAGGAGGCGGGTCATCCGGGTGACGGCGATGTGTTGCTGCGCGTTGGCATCTACGTGGCGGAGGATCAGGACCTGGCGACCTCCGAGCCTCGGGACAGTACCATGCGCTATTATGATCGCATCCGGCAAGGCCTGCTTCAGACGTCCGGTTCCTTCGGTGGCGAACTGCGGGCGCAGCGGGCGCAGCGGCTGGCCCATATGACTTACGAGGACGCCCTGCAGGATCGTTTGGTCTATGGGACGCCGGACGCGGTGGTCAAGCGCCTGGGCGAGCTGTGGCAGGAGCTGGGCTTGTCGGGTGTGCTCATGGAGCCGAACGTGGGGGGCCTCATGGCGCCGGACCGCCTTGATCGCTCCATTCGCCTCTTCGGCCAAGAAGTGGCGCCCCGGCTCGTCGCCTGATCAGCTAGAGGAGAATATGATGCAAACTGTGGGATTGGACCACTTGGTCATCAACACCCAAGACGTCGAGCAGTCGGTCACGTTCTATCGTGACGTTTTGGGCATGGAGATATTGCGGCTGCATGAATTCCGCGAGGGCAAGGTGGGTTTCGTCTCGGCGCGGGTTTCCCCCGAGATCATCATCGACATCCGGCCCAGCGCCTCCGGGGAGGCGGTGACACCAAACATGGATCATTTTTGCCTGGTGCTTGGGCCGACGGACATGCACCAGCTCCATACTGAATTGAAGGCCAAGGGCGTGAGGGTCGAGGACGAAGTCCGGCCTGCGTGGGGGGCGCAGGGCTATGGGCAGCAGTTTAAATTATTGGATCCGGAGGGGAACAAGATCGAGCTGAGGTGTTACACAACGCCTCGTTAAACATGGGATTAAGTTCCTGGACAAAATTAGCTACATCGTTTTTTCAGAGGAAAAATATGAATTTAATTCTGTTCGGGCACTTACCACACAACGAACCAAGGAGGTCATCACATGGCACTGACTCTGGCCGAAGCAAATCGGATGGTTCAAGCCGCTATCGGCAAGGCGGAAGATCTGAATGTCAAGTTGAGCGTAGCCGTGTGCGACGCTGGGGGGAATCTCCTGGCGTTTAATCGTATGGCAGGAGCCAGCGCCGTGAGCGCGACCGTTGCCCAAGGAAAGGCGGCAGCCTCATCCGGTTTTGGACGGCCTAGTGGCGCGTTGGCGGCGGACTCTCCCGTGATCCAGTCCATCATCGCCACCATGGGAGGGCGCATGCTGCCGGCCCAGGGCGCCGTGCCCATCTACAAGAACGATGAACTTGTGGGGGCCATCGGCGGCAGTGGCGCGACGGCTCAGCAGGATGAGGAATGTGCCCAAGCTGGACTGGCCGCGCTCTAGTCCAGCTTCAAATTTGATTTGATGGATATCTCTTCCCCGTAGTGCTCCAACCACCACCGAGCAATGTCGATGCGCCGGGCAAACCACACGCCCGGCAGACCTTTGGCATACTTGATGAACCGGTCCAGGGCCGCAGCCCGGGCCGGGCGGCCGGCGATGCGCAGGTGCAGACCCACGGACATCATCACGGGATTGCGGGCGCCCTCCCGGTAGAGCTGGTCGAACGTCTCCTGCATATACTCGAAAAACTGATTGGGGGTGACAAAGCCGGGCGTCGTCCAGAACTTGAAGTCGTTCACGTCCAGCGTGTAGGGAATGACCAGATGCTTCGTACCGGCGACCGTGACGAAGTAAGGCAGGTCGTCATTGTACGCGTCGGAGTCGTAGAGGAAGCCGCCCTCTTCCACGAGTAAGCGGCGCGTATTGACACTGGGGCCGTAGCGGCAGTACCAGCCCAATGGCCGCTGGCCCGTCGTGCGCTCTAGAGAGGCAATCGCCTGCTTGATGGCGTGCCGCTCCTGCTCCAGGTCCAGCCGAAAGTGCTCCTCCCAGCGGTTGCCGTGGGAGCACACCTCGTGGCCGGCCTGGGTAATTTCTTGCGCTGCCTCCGGATTCTTCTCCAGGGCTTGGGCGCAGGCGTAAAACGTCGCCTTCACATCGTTTTCTTGGAAAATGTGCATCAGCCGCCAGAAGCCCACCCGGCTGCCGTATTCGTATATCGACTCCACTGCCAGGTCTCGGATGGGACCCGGCGGGTAAGGGATTTCGTTGACGCTCTCAGAGACGCCATCGCCGTCGGGGAAGGACTGCTCCGAGCCTTCTTCGTAGTTCACGACTAACGAAACGGCGATGCGGGCGTCGTGAGGCCACACTACCCTGGGTGGGCTTTTGCCGTATCCGATTAAATCTCGCTCCATGCCAGTCCTTTTCAGTGCCTGGGCATCATGACGTTGATAGATTTCTCCAGAGGAAAGATACCAATTTAGTTTTGCCTCAGTACTCATCCAAGGTGTAATCGCAGTCACGCCCTAAAAAAACCGGAGTTTAAGTACCTGGACAGAATTACCTTTATACATTTCTCCAGAGGAAAAATATAAATTTAATTTTGTTTCGATACTTACTCATAGGGTTGCAGCTGAATCTCGTGCAACGCCGGAATCACTTCCTGGCCCAGGAGCTCGATAGAGCGCATCACATCCTTGTGGGGCATGGCGCCCTCATTGCCGTAGATGTGAAGATAGCCAGGGTTCAGGCGCTCAATAATCTCCGTCAGCTTCCGGGTGACGGTCTGCGGGCTCCCGATGATGAGGTTGCTCACATCCTGGAGTTCCTCATAGCTCATGCGCCGCCCAAAACCTCCCGCCCCGGGCAACGTCCGCTGGATGGCGACCGCCTCGCGCGACTGGTAGCCGGGGGGATCGTTGTGCTCCCGGGGGCCCTTGTTGCGGTGCGCATCCGTCCACATGAAATGCCGCCCAACCTCCTGGGCCTTCTCATCCGTATCCGCCACCAGCACCTTGAGCAGGTAGCCAAAATGCTCCGGCTCCGGTTTGAAGCCCACCTCATGCGCGGTATCGATATACACCTGCCGTAAGCGCTCCGTATGATCGAGCAACGACCCCAGGTTCATATACGGGTGCTGGTGGCGGGCGGCCCACACCACGCTCTCCGGGCTGGAAAACCCTGGGAACCAGACCTCGGGATGGGGTTTTTGCATGGGGAGGACCCAGGGATTCACGGCCCGGTAATGATAATATTTTCCCTCATAGCGGAAGGGGCCAGGCGTGGTCCAACACTTGAGGATCAGGTCATGGGCCTCCTCGAACCGGGCGCGATTCTCCGCCGGGATAATGCCGCCCTGGATGCTCTCGACGGCGGTGCCCCGCACAAAGCCGGAAATGATCCGGCCTCCGGAATAGCAGTCCAGCATGGCGATCTCTTCGGCCATGCGGATGGGGTCGTTAACGGCGATGACGTTCCCCAGGATCGCGATCTTGGCCTTCTTGGTGACCTTGGCAATCACGGCCGCGTCCAGATTGACCGCCGGCTTCATGCACCAGTAAGAGGCATGGTGCTCATTCGACATGATGCCATCGAATCCGACCTCATCGGCCCAGGCATACTGATCATGGTACTCGTTGTACAGGACATGGGCCTTGTCGGGGTCGAAAAAGGTATTGGGAAAGCCGAGGCGGCCCGACTCGTATTGTTCCAGGTCTTCGTCGGTGATGTGACCATAAGGCTGCTCGGAGAACCAGAAGACTTCGATTTTGTCCTTCATCGGTCCCTCCCTATTTTGAACCGGTATCCAGCAGAGATTGACGACTTCACCCCAGTACACATCGCAACTGGGCATGGCCCCTGATACGCAGGTATCCTACTCTCGGCCCGACATCGGGGCAACCCCAAACTGACGGCCTGAGTACGGTGTATCTTCTGCCTGCGTTTCCATCGAGAATCTATTGGTTGACACGCCAGGAGCCAATGTATACCATACGCCTGCTCAGAGATCATGATCGCACTGATGGATCTGCCAGACCGATTTCGCCGGGCCGACTGTAGAGCAGCTAGTATCAGTAGAAGACGCAGCCGGATTTCTTCCTTAGATCAGGAGGGGTCAGGAGCGTCTTTTTTTTGTTTCTGAGCCTGCGTGTAGCCCCTCGACGCTGATCGTCGATGGGCTTCATGCTCCCTGCGATCGGAAGTCCGTGACGCATCGGATGAGGATGTATCAGAAAGGAGATTTAGTCATGGCTAGACAACGAACCGGTCGCGCCGGTAAGCTTTCTCGGCGTGAATTCCTGGCCAGCAGCAGTGGGGCGCTCGTCGGCATGAGTGCGCTCGGCCTCGGGCGACATCTCAGGCCTGGACGCGCACAAGCACAATCTGAATCACTCCATCAATGCAACCTCCGCGATGTATACCGGGCTCACGGATCTCGATATCAAGGGCAACGTCATTCCGGGCATTGCCGAGAGCTGGGAACCCAACAAAGACCTGACCTCTTGGGTGTTCCGGCTGCGCAAGGGCGTGTTGTTTCACAACGGCCGCGAAGTCGATGCCGAGGCCGTGAAGCTGAATATCGAGCGCATCCAAGACCCCAAAATCGGCGGCAACTGGGATCGCGGTGCGATCGCGAGCATCACCACCGCCGAGGTCCTCGACCGCTACACGGTCTGCCTCAATACCCGCGAGTCGGATGCCTCGGTGCCGACCGCCGTTATGCACTATCCGACCCGCCTATTGGCACCAGACGCTTTCGATAAGATGTCTGAACACCCCATTGGCACGGGACCCTTCAAGTTCGTGTCCTGGACGCGTTGGAACGAGGGCCGCATGGCGCGCTCTGAAAACTACTGGGAGACCGACACAGAGGGCCATAGCCTGCCCTACCTGGAGGCCATCATCGCCAAACCCAAACGCGAGGATTCTGTCCGTCTGACGGCGTTGCGCACCGGCCAGGTCGGGATCATCAGCAATATGGCCCAAGCCGATGTCGCACGCTTTAAAAAAGACCACGGCGATGACTATAACACCTGGACGTGGCATTATGGCGGCCGATTTTTGGTCTGCAATTTCCGGCGTGGGCCTTTTCAGGACAAGCAACTGCGCACCGCAGCGGCTCTCGCCATTAACCGCGAGGCCATCCATCACACCGTGTATTATGGTCAGGGCGCCATGGCCAACCAGCCCTACCCCAAGGGGGACCAGTGGCACATGGAGGGCATCAAGAGCCTGGAGTACGATCCCGAGCAGGCCAAAGCCATACTCAAGAAAGCACAGGCGGTTGGCACCGAGATCAAGCTCGTCTCTTATGCGAACATCTCCTCGAGCCACCAGATTGGGCAAGTGGTGCAAGATTCGTGGACCAGCGTTGGGTTTAAGGTGAAGCATGAGATCCTCGATGCGGTGCCCTTTCGCAGTGTCCGGACCAAGGGTGCGTTTGACGGGCTGATCCAGGGCAATACCTATCGCTATGACCCAGACGCCTTTTATGGGCGCAATCTGCACTCCCAGAGCGGGTATGCTAAGGTCCTGTCGGGGTGGCAAAATGCGCGTTACGACAAGCTGGTAGAAGAGGCCAAACGGTCGGCTGATCCGGCCCGGCGCAAAGAGCTGTACACCGAGGCCTGGAACATCGTCAACGTCGAGTTGCCGCACTTCTATCTGCATGAAGAGGTCTATACCTCAGCGGCGAGCAAGGCGCTGCGGGGCTATGAGCCGGGCCGGACGGGCGCGGTACACTACCGCGGCGGCGGCCTACGCGCCGCCTATATGGCGACGTAACCCGAGCGCTGGGGGAGGCGCCAACGTATTGTCAAGCTATCGCTATTTCGATCTCGTGCAGGACAGCATGTGGCGTCCTGCTAGGCCCACATTCTCGGCAAGGGGCTGGAGACGGCCCTTTGTCAATCGCTGATAGACAGCCCCAGCGTGTGAGAGAGAAGGAGATCGGCAATGAGCAGAATAGAGCAAGCCAGGCCCTTGGACCTGTCACGACGGGATTTCTTTATCGCCACCGGTGGGGCGCTCGCCGGCATGGCCGCATTTGGCCTCGCCGATCCGGCGGCCGCCGCCAAGAAGCATCCGCAACGGGGCGGTGTCTTGCGGTACGGCTCGCGCAGCGATACGGCCGGCCTCGACGGGCATCGGCATAATCAGTTTCACGGCTCCCATCTGACTTCCCTGATGTATACTAGTCTGACCGATCTGGATTACGAGGGCAACATCATTCCGGGTATTGCCGAGAGCTGGGAGCCCAGCAAAGACCTCAAGTCCTGGGTGTTCCGGCTGCGCAAGGGGGTGCTGTTTCACAACGGCCGCGAAGTCGACGCTGAGGCCGTGAAGCTGAACCTCGAGCGCATCAAAGACCCCAAAATCGGCGGCCAGTGGGAGCGCGGCGCGGTGGACACCATCGACAGTGTCGAGGTCATCGACCGCTATACGGTACGCATCAACGCGACGCTGCCGGATGTGACCGTGCCGTCGAGCGTCATGCACTACCCGACGCGCATGATGGCGCCCGACGCCTTTGACACGGCGTCCGAACACCCCATCGCCACGGGCCCGTTCAAGTTCGTGTCCTGGGCGCGCTACAACGAGACCCGGCTGGTGCGCTTCGAGAACTACTGGGAGACCGATGCCGAGGGGAATAACCTTCCCTACCTGGACGAAATTATCGGCAAACCCAAGCGCGAGGACTCGGTGCGCCTGACGGCGCTGCTCACCGATCAGGTCCAGCTCATCGATTCCATGGCCACCGCCGATATCAAGCGCTTCATGAAGCGCCACAGTCGCACCTACAACACCTGGCACTCGCATTTAGGCGGTCGCTTACTGATCTTTAACTTCCGGCGCGGGCCCTTTCAAGACAAGCGCCTGTGCAAGGCGGCGGCGCATGCCCTCGGCCGCGAGGCCATCCATCACGACGCTCAAGCACCCAGCCCCCCGAACGCATTAACGCACGTGGCTGGCCGAAATCGCCGAGCGATTCGGCGTACAGCGGGTGCAGATAACCGCTGCTCATACATCCTGCCTCGGCGCGTCAAGCCCGTCGAGCCAAGAGAGGTCCCAGTCCTCTTCCGACGGCATGGTGCCCCATCGGGGGCGGATCGTTACGCCCTCCATGTCAGGGTAGAGACGTGGCTCAATGATGGCTTGCGCGTTCTTGTTGCCAAGGTCCAAGTTGTATTCGAGCCAGTACCAAAAGCGACCGAGATCGAGACGATAGGGCACGTGCTCCTTGATTTCGGTGGCCCACTGGTACATATTCCACATGATCTTGCCCCCAAGGACAGAGGCCCAAATGCGCTCCGGCACGTAGATCGATTGATCGACGTCATCGGTGTCGTCCCAATCGATGCCGAAGCCATCTTGGGGATTGGCCTTGAGGACGAAGCTAAAGTTGGCGTTCTCTCCCTCCACATGCACGCGGAAGCGGCCACTGAAGACGATGCCGTCCTGGCTGATCCACTTGTTCACATTGTCCGTGTGGGCCCGTGAGCGCTCACGTAGCGCATGCCGGCCGGAGGCGTCGAGCCACGCCTTGTAGTGCTCGACCTTTTTCTGGAATTTCTGCTGGCAGACCTTGACGAACGCGACGTAATGGTCCCAGTCAATCTCCGGGTGATGCCGCACCACTTCGGTCTGAATGGACCATGTATCTGACGGATACAGCGTCGTCACATAGCGATCCGGATAATGGTCGCGAATCCAGTTTTCCAGGATTTTCAGTGTCGATCGCCCCTGCCAATTGTGCTTGAAATAGCGCTCGTCGTACCAGCCAAAGTCGCCCGCAAAGGGGACGACTCGCTTGAGCTTGAGCATCTCGATCAAGCGCTGCTGTTGCGTGAAGGTTTCCTTCTTATTGCGAGCCATCTCTTCTTTCTCCTCTTCCGACATCCGATAGCAGGCGGGAAAGATCGAGATAGCGGCGGTCTGGATGAAGCCAATGTCAAAATCGGGCCACCTGGCGTGGATCTCGTTGCAGAGTTCCTCGTCGTCACAATTATCGTTCATGTTGATCAAGCGACAATCCGGGTGTTCGATCACGAAGCCCGAATTCTCCCAGTCGTGGGCACGCGATTTGGCGGAGGGCACAACGGTCAACGGCGTCTTGCCGCCCAACAAATAGGTGTCCCAGGGCCGGATCTTGCGGAGCCGGGAGAAACCCATCTCGCGCATGATGCGCTCCATGGTCTGGGCCCGCAGGCAAGGCGTGTGGGTGAATTCGGGCAGCAAGACTTGGACGTCGCGCGGAATGTGATCGATCGAGGGGATGTGAAAATGATCTTCGTGGGAATGCGTGATGTAAAGATAGTCGAGATCCTTTAGCAACTCTTCGGGCGGCATCACCGCAGGTGGGAATTTCCACATCACGTAATCATAGACGGGTTCGTTGAGAAACCAGGGATCGCAGAGCAGGGAGCCAAACTCGCCCTCGATCCTCAGGCAGGCGTGCGACACGTAGGTGATGTGCAACTCTTGCATAATGCGTCCTCGCAATGGCAAGCTAAAGCCGATAGTCCGCCACCTGGTGCGGCAACAGATCGTAGCTGCGTTTCATATCGATTCCGTAAGTTTCGTTGTCGTATGGCACCGAGCAGAAGCCGAGAATGGCTTTTTCCCGGTTGGTTAACTGATCGTAAATGTCTTGTGGCAGGTTGCCCGGGATGTCAAAAGCCTGTTTCATCCACCAGCGGCAGAAGGTGGCGATCATCGCCCAGCGCGTCCCGCCGCTTTGGTTGGCGCGGGTGCCATGCCAGAGGCGGCTGTCCCAAAACACCACGTCGCCCGCGCACGACTCGATCGGACGGGCATTCTGAAAGGCGTCTTGAGTCGCGTACTCCGCAGCTAAATGCGAGCCCGGCACCACCACGGTGCAGCCATTCTGCTCCGTTTGATCTTCAAGAATGATCGAGCACTGCATAATGAACACGTACGGACCCTGATATGGGACGAACGAATCAATGTGCATCGGCATCTGGTCATTGCTGCTGCGCGCCAGGAAAGAGCGCAGAATATAGTTCGGCTCGCCCGGCGGAATGGCCGTGAACCAGCGGTCGTTGAGGAAGTGCAGGAGGATATCCTGCAGCACGTCAGTGTGCAGCAACATCCGCAGGAAAACCAACTCCTTGGCCTGCAGATTGTAGACCATGGGCTGGTCCTTGTTGAGAAAAGGCATCCGGTCGGACTGCCGTTCCACTGTATGCGCGTACCATTGGCGCACCAGCGCGAGGGCCTCGTCGATCTCGTCGCGCGCGAATACCTGGGGGATGTAGCAGTATCCGTCCCTTTCAATCTTTGCAATGTAATCTTGCATCTGTGTGATCCCTGCTTAAGCATTAGGGATGGGTGCCTATCCCCTTGAAAAGATGCATGAGGGTTAGGCACACTCGACATTTCCGGTCGTGTCGTTCTGTGACCGTCTGACGTGTCATGATGGATACGACCCCATGAGAATCGAAGCATGCCACATGCAAGGGGACATGGACATCCGTCAGCTTCAGCATATCTACGGGTTGAGTCGAGCATGGGTTGGTCGAGAGGTTTATGATAGGAAGAATAAAAGCCTGAAATGTTAGGTCAATACTATCAAGCAGGAGCTGATCAAATCCAGGTTGTTCCCGAGCCGGCCCGGCTCTATACTCCCATTCTGCACGTTTTCGAAATGCTAGAGTTGTTCCTCAATAGCATAAGATCAGGTTCCCTAGCCCAGCCCAGATGCCCACCGAATCATCCTCAAAGTGA
>CBCXVS010000115.1:0-21401 GCA_965178525.1 uncultured bacterium
AATCAGGGACCGCTGTTCCACTGCAGGCACGACAAAACCCATGCCATTGAGCGGATGCGCGATATCTTTGCGCTTAAACGCCAAGTTGACAATCGCGGACGAAGCATAGGGAATCTGCAATTCTGTAGCCAGCTCAACATCCAGCGGTTCTAACAAGGACCCGGCCTGCGGCGCCGGAAGAGCCAGGCAGACGGCATCGGCATCCAGCGAGGGCTGGCCGTGCAGTTGCACCTGCCAACGGGATGTTTGGCGATCATGATGCAGGCCACGGACACGCGTGTGGAGACGCACCGTATCGGATGGCAGGCAGTCGGCGAGGCGATCCACCAGGGTGGACATACCCTCGCGGAATGACACGAACAGGCCGTAGCGCGGGCCACTCGCGCCTTGCGGTTTGGCGCTGCGTTGGTTGTGCCGCAGGGCCCGGATGAGACTGCCGTGACGCCGTTCCATGTCCAGGAAATGCGGCATGGTGGCACGCAGGCTGAGATGCTCGGGGTCGGCGGTGTAAATCCCCCCCACCATCGGTTGGGCGACACGCTCCAAGGCTTCGCGGCCCAGGCGGCGGGTGACGAAATGCGCCAGGGATTCGTCGTCCGTACCGGTGCGTTTGGGCAGGAGCAGATCGAGCCCCATGCGCAATTTGCCACGCCAGCTCAGGAGGGAGGAGGTCGCGAAGGACCACAGCGAGCCAGGGATCATCAAATACAATCCCTGCGGTACCGGACGGAGAGCGCCGTGACGCA
Source organism: uncultured bacterium (assembly GCA_965178525.1). Lineage (GTDB taxonomy): Bacteria > Tectomicrobia > Entotheonellia > Entotheonellales > Entotheonellaceae > CBCXVS01. Next base: position 747 of record CBCXVS010000115.1, read on the forward strand.
CAATAAAACTTTGCCGGTGCTCCGTTGTGGCGCCGATGAACGCATCGTTCAGCTCCAGTTCTTCGCACAGTTGGACGCCCCAGGGCTTGTTCGTAATAAACGAGTCCGGGCCATGTTCGACGAGCAACTCCTGTTCCCGGCTCGTGGCAATGATGCCTCCTAGACGCCCACTGGCTTCCAGCAGCGTGATATGCAACGGCCTATCACGCTCTTGGGCGGCCCGATGCAGGCGATAGCATGTGGTCAGGCCGGTAATGCCACCCCCAACGACGACCACATGCTGACGCGGTATGGCGTTCGGCACCTTGATCTATCCCCTTAGCAAGCGTTCGGCAATGAGATCGCTGAGCATGGCGACGAAAGCCGGATGGTTCCCCACCGTCTTTGCGCGGGTAAATGTCATGTCACATGCGTTCGCGGTTTTTTTCGCTTCCACGTCGAGATCGTACAGCACTTCAACGTGATCGCAGAGAAAACCGATGGGTGAGACGATGACATCCCGATATCCATCTTCCTTGGCCTGGCGAATGGCGTCGTTAATGTCCGGTTGTAACCACGGACGCGGCGTACCCGTGACCTGACTCTGGTAGGCCAACCGGTATTCCTGCCGCCCCAGGAGCCGAGTGGCGGCGGCGGCCGTGGCATCGAATTGCGCCGTGTATGGCGCCTCGGCAGCCATGGCCTCCGGGATCGAATGCGCCGTGTAGATCAACAACGCCGCCTCGGCGTGCTCCGTGCCAAGTTCCTGGTAGGCGTCCCGCATATGATCAGCAATCGCCTCGATGAATCCCGGCTGCGTATACCAGGTATCGAGATAGGTGATGCGCGGCCCAGGGCCGTCCACAGCCGCCAGGGCTTCGTCTACGGTTTGCTGGTACCATTCCCAACTGGCAAAGCATTGGTGCGGCGCCATAATAACCGCCAGGGTATGGGTGTAACCCTGATCGATCATGTCCCGCAGGACATCCTTGACATACGGCGGCCAGTGGCGCATGCCGACAAAGACCGGAACGGCCAGGTCTCGGTCGCTGAGGAGGCGCTCAACCCCTCGGGCCTGTTGCAACGTCAGCGCATTGAACGGAGAAAATCCGCCAAGCTGGGTGTAATGCGCGGCCACCTCGGCAACACGTTCTTGGGACGCCGGTCGGCTACCGACGATCCCCTGCACGAAACAGAGCGCTTCATTGCCGGGACACGGGTCAAAACTGCCGCAACATCCCGGCGTCGGCCCACCGAATGCCACAAATAAAACGCTATCAAATTGCATGTCCACGCTCATGGCCTCGCTCACTCAACGTATGCACTTCGTCTACCAATGCGATCACGTTGTCAACCGGCGTGGTGGGAAGAATCCCATGCCCCAGATTAAAAATGTGTCCGGGTTGTCCACCTGCTTGCTCCAGGATGTGCTGCACACGCTGCCGGATATAGGGCCGCTCGGCGTAGAGGACAACCGGGTCCAGATTGCCCTGAATACCGACATCGCCCAGGCGCTGCCAGGCGTCATCGAGTTCGATACGATAATCGATACTGATGACATCGCCGCCGGCTTCACGCATCAATTCCAGCAGGGTCGCGGTGCCGGTGCCGAAGTGGATCACGGGCACACTGGGCGTCAGGTTGGCGATGAGCGCCTGCATATGGGGCAGCACAAAGGTCCGGTAATCCGTCGGTGAGAGCGCACCTACCCAGCTATCGAAGAGCTGCACGGCCTGCGCCCCCGCGGCGATCTGACGGTTGAGATACCGCACCACATTGCGGCTGAGATGTTCCATCAGCGCGTGCCAGGCGCCGGCGTCGGTATACATCAGCGTTTTGGTATGCAGGTAGTTCCGCGAGCCCCGGCCTTCAATCATATAAGACGCCAAGGTAAACGGAGCCCCGGCGAAGCCGATGAGCGGAATGTGAGACTTGAGGTGGGCGCGCGTCTGCCGGATCGCATCCATCACATATCCGAAGGATTCCTCGGGATCGGTTTCGCGTAAACGGTCCACATCCGCCGCCTGACGGAGTGGGTTGTGCAGCACCGGCCCATCGCCCGCCAGGTATTCTAGCTGCATCCCCATCGGTTCCAGAATGGGCAGGATATCGGAAAAGATAATGGCCGCATCGACACCCAAGCGTTCGACCGCCGTCACCGTCACTTCGGTCGCTAAGTCCGGCGTTTTGCAGAGTTCCAGAAGCGGGACCTTGTCCCGGAGGCGGCGGTAATCTGGCATGTACCGGCCGGCCTGACGCATCAGCCACACGGGCGTATACGGCGTCGGCTCACGTCGGCACGCGCGCAGCAGGGGCGCTTGATACAGTTCCGGAGGGCTCGAGGCCAGAGTGTCTAAAGGCGTGTCTAAAGAGGATTGCGACGTCATGAGTGCGTTATCCAATGCCAAGTTCTTGCCGCGCTGTCTCTACACACCGACGGCAGAAAGCGGCGCTTGTTTTCGCCGGAAATTTCCGTCATAGTACACTGTACCGTAACTGTACCGGAGGGGGGATACCCCGTCAAGCATCTTGCCAACGGCCTCGTTGGCCGGACAAGTTTTACTTGACGTATTCTAGACCTCTTAGGCATGATGGCGGCGACACGTGCCGGGCGTTGGATATGATCTCATCGTTGCGAGACGCCGTGACCTGAGAGCCGGAGTCATGATGCATACCGAACCATCGTTAGCCATGCAAGAAGCCCTGCTTCCCCTCGTCGGACATGCAGGCTACCGGCGCTTGCTTGCCGCCATGTATGATCCGGAGCTGCTCCGGGCGGCATGTGCGCCTGACGGGACCAAGCGCCGGCTTGAGAGCCTGCTTCGGACACATGATGTCGAAGCGATTCCCCGGCGGGAAAGCGTGCTGGATAGCGATAGTAAAAGCCGTATTTATGTGGTGCGGACGTTCCCGGATGCGCCTGACGCCTGGACGCTGGTCTTGAAATGGTACAATGGCGCACGGCAACAGCAGGCGCCGATCGAAGCACGCATGAGTACGTATTTCCGGCAGCGGCTCGCACCGCTGCGCAAGGTGGCGCCAATCCTGGCCGTGGTGCCCTTATCCACAATGGCTGAAAACGCTTTGAGTGTGGCGCTATTGCCGTATCTCGGGGACGAGACATTGTACGATCGTCTGCATCAGCTCCTCCGGCATGAACCAAAGGTTGAGGCGCTGGTACGGCAGGCTGGCGACACCTTGGCATATACACAAGTACTGGGCCTCGTCGGTCACGAGGAGGGGGCGATTACCCTGACCCACCTGTCCGGCGAGGCGGCCCCAGCGTATTTCCTGGAGCAGATTGATAGCGCCTTGCTCCGCACCTTTGCGGCGAGTGGACAGCCGCTGGACATAGGCCAGACCCTGCTCCAGCGCTTTCGGTTCTTCGCCCGCGTGCTGGGGGATGATTCTCGTGTGGCAGGATTGTATTATCGGGGTATCAATCCACGCAATGTGATGCTCGTTGGCGCGGATCAGACTGAAATCGATTTTGAACAAGATTCGCTGCGGACACGCTTCATTGACATTGTCAGTTTGTTAGAAAACGGCCTGGAGATGACGCAGTGGGACAAGACGGCGGATTATCCGGCCTATGCCGGACAGATGGCGCTCGACACCTGGAATCGCCAGCGGCAACGGGCGCAGGCCGCATTGGAGCAGTACAACTATTTGTCCCATCAGCAGATTGAGAACCTAACGCACGCGTTTATCGAGACCACCTGGCGGCTGGAGCAGCAATACCTCCCTGCGGCGCGGGCATCGTATAGTGCGAAGCAGTATCGGCTGCTTCTGGAAACCGCCCGGCTCTTCCGCCACTTGCAGTATGTCGGATATTGCAAGCGGAATGAGCAGCAAACACACGCACCCGGCAAGCGCATCAGTAGCCGGTATCGCCAGCATTTCCATGCCCTGTGGGCCAAGGTTGCGCTGGATAATCTGCTCGTTCCACGCGGTCCGGAGGAACCGAGCTTGCCGGCGGCGGAGAGACCAACGGCGACGATGCTGCGCCACCTCCTGGACCGGCTCCCACTCGGGCCTCCGGTGGCGGCCTGATGGCGTGAGGATATCTCTATCGCTCTCACCGATTTGCCCCCTCAACCTCCCATGGGGCCGGAAGCGGAACGCTATGCGGCCTGGTGCGTCGAGACGACCAGGCGCGCCTTGGCGCACACCCGGCATGTGTTGGACATTCCGTATTGGCCGGATGACTGGCAAAAAATTGATCTCTATCTGCCCGATGCGGCCTCGGCGCAGAACATGCCAACGCTGGTATTCATGCACGGCGGTTATTGGACCCATGGATACAAAGAATGGTTGGGTTTCATGGCGCCAGCCTTCGTGTCTCTGCCAGGGCTTTTTATCTCGGTCAACTATCGGCTGGCCCCGGCGGCGCCGTATCCGGCGGCCCTCGAGGATTGCCTGGCGGCATTGGTCTGGGCCTACCAGCATGTGGAAGCCTACGGTGGCGATGCGCGGCGGCTGTATGTGGGTGGCCACTCCGCCGGCGGCCATTTGGCGGCCCTCATGACGTTACGGCCAGCGCTCCTGACGGAACGCGGCTTGCCTCCTGATGTCATTCGCGCCTGTTTCCCCATGAGTGGCGTGTACGATTTGGCAGGTGACATCCCGCCAGATCAGCTGCAAGCGTTTTTGCCATCTGGCGTAAGCCAGGCTGAAGCGAGTCCACTGCGGCATACCGAGGGCAACCGCACGCCGTTTCTCCTCGCCGTAGGCGAGCATGACTTTCCGGTATTGTACGAACAGGCCTTTACCATGGAAGCGGCATTGCGCCGTGAAGCGGGGCCCGTCGAATTGCTGGAGATTGCAGGCGCGGATCATTTTCAGATCAACCAACAGGGCGGTGAGGCAGAGTATATTTGGGTGCAGCGCGTACGGGCCTGGATGCAACGTGACCCGACAAAGTAGAATCTATGACATCATCATTTCCCGGTGGGGGCTTTTTTTTTCTGGCTCACCTGTCAGCCGCATGTCGATACCGAGGCGTTGTTGCCCTTGGCCCAAAACGCCGGTGTGTCCTCTCGGCCAGGGACGGGTTTTTCGCCCTCGGAAGCGCTTGGCGACCGCCTTGTCGGCGTATCCAGGCTGAGGTGGCATAGCGCCTATGGAAACATCGTGTCAGCGTGCCGCGCGATCGCCTCGCGGAGCCGTCCGGCCGCTGAGCATCGCCCCGATGATGGACCGGACGGACCGCCATTACCGTTACTTCATGCGGCAGATCACCCGGCGGACGTTATTGTATACGGAAATGTTGACGACGGGCGCCGTGCGACACGGCAACCGCGACAAGCTGCTAGACTTTACGCCTATCGAACAGCCCCTCGCCATTCAACTTGGCGGCGATCATCCGGAGCAACTGGCCACGTGCGCCCGCATAGCTGCGGACTGGGGCTACGCCGAAGTGAACCTGAATGTCGGCTGCCCTAGCGACCGCGTGCAGCACGGCCACTTCGGCGCCTGTCTGATGGCATGGCCAGCCCACGTGGCGCGCTGTGTGGAGGCGATGCGCACCGCTATCACCTTGCCCGTCACGGTCAAACATCGCATTGGTATTGATCACCGGGATCGCTATGAGGATCTAGCCCATTTCGTCCACACTGTGGCACAAGCCGGATGCGACCGGTTTACGGTCCACGCCCGCATTGCCGTCTTACAGGGCTTGAGTCCGCGAGAGAACCGCACGATTCCCCCCCTACGGTACGCCGATGTCTACCGTCTAAAAGCCGATTTTCCAGCCTTGGTGATCGAAATCAACGGAGGGATCACGACGATGGAAGAAGTCGGCCAACATCTCCATGAAGTCGATGGGGTCATGATTGGCCGAGCGGCGTATGACCATCCGTACCGCTTTGCGGTAGCGGATGAGCTTTTTTTTGGCGCGGTGCAACCGCCGCCCACACGACGCCAGGTACTTGAAGGCATGCTACCCTACCTCGAGGCGTGCGACAGGCAAGGACTGGCGGCCAGTCAGAATCTCCGTCCCTTGCTGGGTCTGTTTGCCCATCAACGGGTTGCCAAAGCATGGAAACGCTTCCTCAGCGCTCATGTTCGTCCATCGGCTCAAGCGGCTGCCGTCGTACGCGAGGCCATGCGCTACGTGCCGGACGCGATTCTCGATGCCTGTCCTGCCTTGCCGGCTACGACCTGCCCGCCATGATCACCCGGCCTAAACGCCCACCGAGTTTCGTATGTAAAGAACCCCTACTCAGCAAATATGAATAAAAAAACGTATTGAGATGATTTTAAAATCATGTCGTCAAGATTTTTTATTATTGATAATAAACTTCATTTCAAATAATATAACAAGAAATTTTCAAAACAATTTTATATGAAATTAAGATTTTATATAAAGAAAGCCATTTTATGTATCTGACGTTAATGAATAAACGATATGTTGCCATGATCACCCGTATCCGTTCTCGTGGACACCTTATCCGGTAAGGAGTTCTCTATCGTGGGCGTTAGGCGCGCGCATGCTGCTTGCTCTTCAACTGTATAGTAAGGATACGTATGATCCGACGAAAACTGCTATCCCTATGGTCCTGCTGCTTGCGTATATCGTGCGGACACGGCCTCGTCCTGCTCCTCTGCGCCACAGCGGCCTCCGCCGGCCCCGAGGGTTCTGCAGAAACCGGACGGTGGGCCAAGCAGGAACAGCGAGGCCGGTATACAGATGAACTCCGAATCTTACGGGCACGACTGCAAAAGTTACAGGGCCTTGCCCAACACGCCAGCAAGGCCCAAAGAACCCTACGCGCCAGACCATCTCATACGGCTGATCGAACAACGGCGAAGACCTTGGAAAGATGGCGGGATGTGGAAAGGCGTACCCACAGATTGATCGAGTCCATCCAAGCCACCATAAGGAAACTCGAAGCACGTTTCGCGCCGCCACGCATGCCGATGGCAAAGAATGTCGTCTTGACACGACTCGACGGCAAGCGCGAACGGATGGCGCAACATCGTGGCGATGTCGTCTTGCTCCATTTTTGGGCCACCTGGTGCGGCCCTTGTGTCAAAGAAATCGATGCCCTGCAACTCATCTGTTATCGTTTTCAGAAGCGGGATTTTGCTGTCGTCGCCGTCAGTCTAGATGCCCGTGCAAAAGATGTCCGCCGATTTTTGCGTCGCAACGGCCTCCGATTTCCGGTGTATTTGGACGCCGGGCGGGCGGTGTATGAGCGGATGATCGGAGGTGCTGCCGTACTGCCTCGTTCCCTCCTGATCGATAAAGAAGGACGAATCGTACGCAGCTATGCTGGAGCGCGCCACTTGGCATCGCCCGTAACGTTTGCCGACATACGGCAACTATTAATCAGCAACTAAGTACTGAGGCAACATTAAATTTATATCTTTCCCCTGGAAAAACGTATCAACGTCATACGGTTGAGGTACTCAAAGACTGAAACGTCCCCCTGCGGGAAGGAGTCGTAACATGCAAGTGCAGACGCTCTGCACAGTGGTGCTCGCATTGGTAATCAGTATAGGCGCCCACACGATGGGATATGCCGAGACACGCTCGTTGACAGACGCTGAGCAGGCACAGGTTGAGATCGAGCGACTCGAAGAGCAGGCGTTTTGGGAGTCGTTGAAGGCAGGCATCGCCCGGCTCGAGGAACAACAGAAGCAGCTGCAGGAATGGCTGCGAGAAGGGCTAGTGCGACTCGACCAGGGCCAGCGGCAATTGCAGGCTTTACACGAACGGATAGCCCGGCTCGAAGTCCAGCCGTTGCCACGGGGAGAAACGCCGTTGCCGGGACAGACGAGCGTGACGGATGAGGCGCACATACAAGCGCACCAACCGAGGAAGCCGGTTGAGCAGAAACCTCTCGCCTCGTTCCCCTCGCCCTTCGCGGCCCCCGAGGCGGTGTCGGCCCCCTTTCCTCCCGTTTGCAGCGTGCAGTTGCAGGACAAAAAGGCCAAGCTCGAGCAGGATGGCTATAGTAGGGAAGCCTGGTTCAGCCACATATTCGAGTGTGAAGAGTGTTGTTCACCGTTACTATCTGATATTATGGATGTTCACACGTCACATGTTGTTGAACAACCACATACGATTGTCTTTTTAATACCAATGCGTATAAACTTACGACAGAATATAAACAGAAGCTCAATGCACTTATGCAAAACTTTGAAAAGGCATATGACCAAATATTATTAATAGGACGATCCAGCAAAACTGGCAAGAAAGCCTATAACATCGAGTTATCAGGAAAGCGGGCAGGTGAGATCAAGGATTACTTCATGGACCACTTCGGTGTCGAAGACGAGCGGATTCGCTATCTCTTCTGGGGGTATGACCCCCCACAGCTCACGATAAACCATGCCAAACGCTATGGTCTTTCTGTTAATGACATGGTGTCCATCGATTCCCGTAATGCCAATCATGTAAAAAATAGAATTAATCAAAGCGTTGTTGTCATTATCTATAAGGGAAAACACGAAGAGACATAGTAGGTTGGGGAAATGAGATGTCAGAAGCGTGGGAAATCCATTGGAAAGATTACTATGAGATTCTACAGGTCAGCCGTCATGCTGATCCCGATATTATCGAGGTTGCTTACAAAAGACTCGTAGCCACGTACCATCCTGACAAGGCGACAGGTAATGAAGAAAAAATGAAGGTGATCGTGGACGCTTACGACGTGTTAAGGGATGTTGAGAGGCGCAAGCGTTATGATCTCAGCTATCAGCACAGACAAGGCGCTGACTCTGCTGACATGCAGCGAATTTTCGAGGCGGAAAAGCGCGAACGCGAAGCCTGGCGACGGACTGAGAGGGCTTGGCGACTAGCCGAAAAAATGAAGAAAAAAGCGGAGGCACGCCCACTCTTCCAGTGGTCGACTGCATTCGCTTATCTAGCTATTGGCCTGGCACTTGGCATCGTCATAGGCCCACGGCTGAGTTTGCTGGCCGATATCCCGTCCCCTATACCCTTATTGGTATCTGAGCAGCGCGCCGCGCCGTCCTATCTCTTCAAAGTCCAAGAGGTCATTACGCGGGTCATCACCCCCAGGGAACTCTCCCAACCTAAAATCCAACAGCGCCTTGTACCCATCCTGGCCAGAATAGCACAGGAGACCCAGCGAAAAAATCTGAGTACAGCAGAGAGTACGGCAGTCCAGTCTACGGTCGAACATTTAATGACGACCATTCGTGAAATCGACAGCCCCTCTCCTGATCTCGACCGGATTCGCACCATACTCGGTCGTCTGTAAGGCCGTGAGGCCGCGCTTGGCGTCTCGAGTATAGCGTACCGCTCAACCCCGTCAACGCCCTCGCTGCACCAACGATCAACGGGTGTCAGCCGTGGATCGGTGACGTCGCGTTTCTTCTTGCTCTGCCCAACTTCATGATCGACCAGAGGCGGTTGAGATGCGGGTCACGCCGCGGCGGCAGCGGTTGAGGTATGCTCCTGATACGCGTAGTATATGACTGCAATGATACACGCTGGAGACGACAGTAGAGTCTCACACAAGGAAACAACCATGGAACGGAAATCATTTAATCCCGACTTTACGGGTATGCTCAGCGGCGTGCGGGTGATGGATCTGTCCCGCGTCGTCGCCGGGAATATGGTCACATTGCAACTCGCCGACCACGGTGCTGATGTCATTAAGATCGAACCGCTCCCCCACGGCGACCCATTACGTGCGTGGCGAGAAAACGGTTATTCGACGCATTGGAAGGTCTATGCACGTAACAAGCGCAGTCTGGGGCTCAATTTTCGTGCCGAGGGCGCATCCGGCTTGTTGCGAGAGCTGGCCTCAAAGGCTGACGTGTTGGTCGAGGGCTTTCGCCCTGGCACGCTCGAACACATGGGCTTGGCGCCCGATACCCTGCACGCTGCGAATCCGAACCTGATTATCGTCCGAGTTTCCGGCTTTGGCCAGACAGGGCTGTATGCGCCCCGGCCAGGCTTTGGGACGCTTGTCGAAGCGATGTCAGGTTTCGCCTCAAGCAATGGCTTTGCCGACCGCGAGCCGGTTTTGCCGCCGCTCGCACTGGCGGACATGATTGCCGGGCTCTATGGCGCCTTTGCTACGGTAACGACGCTACGCGCCCGGGAACGTGGGGAAGCACCCGGACAGGTGATCGACCTGTCCCTACTCGAACCGATCATTTCGATTCTGGGACCGGAGGCTGCGGCGTACGCCGTCTCCGGGACGATCAAGCCGCGTGCGGGTAGCGGTTCAAACACGGCATCACCGCGCAATGTCTATAAAACGCGTGACGACAAGTGGATCGCCCTGTCGGGATCGGTCCAAGCGATGGCTGAACGCGTCTTTCGACTGGTCGGACGTGAGGACATGATTGCCGATCCACGCTTCAAAGACAATAGCTCGCGTGTGCAACACCGCGAGGAAGTCGATGCGGTTGTGGGTGCTTGGGTGGCGGCGCAAACCCGTGACGAAGCGTTACAGGCATTTGCGGATGCCGCTGTGACGGCCGCTCCGGTCTACGATATCGCCGATTTGGTGGAGGACCCTCATGCGGTAGGACGCGGCATTTTCCATGAGTTACCCGATGCGGAGCTGGGTTGGGTGCCCATGCATGCTCCCGTGCCACGTCTGTCCGCCACCCCCGCCGGATATCGCCGAGCAGCTCCACGGATTGGGGAACACACCTGGGAAGTATTGGCAGAGCTCGGGTTCGATCAGGATGCCATAGCGGCCTTGCGAAATGCTGAAGTCGTGCGTGGGGAAGCAACGTAGACAGAAATATTTGTCCCCTCTCCCTCGATGGGAGAAGGTTAGGGTGGGGGTGATTCAAATGCGGAATGCGGAATGTGGAATGCGGAAAATTTCCTTTATTCCGCATTCCACATTCCGCATTCCGCATTCTTTACGCCCCCAAGCCCACGTTGCTAGGCGATGGATTACGGGTCGGTGCGTTCACTTTCCAGCGCCTGCCGCAGCGTCTCTTTTGGCACGCGTACTTCGACTCCGGCACGCTCTTCCTGCAAGAGCTGGGCCGAACGGGAGTCCAGGCCGCCCCAGCCGCGGTTCAGCGCTTCGGTGAGTTCTTCCAACGTCAAATTGGCCAGCCGCATGGGCACGTCGAATTCCCGGCCCACTTCAACGGCCAAGGACACGTCTTTCCGGGCCAGCCGCAGCGCGAAATCCGGCGGGTCGAACTCGCCCGGCAACAGGTGCGCGGCCAGACCTTCAAACGCGCCCCGGCGCCCCAACGCGCCCCGGCGCACGGCCTGCCACAGCGCCAGTGGATCGACCCCAGCTTTGACGCCCATGGTAAACGTTTCGGCCAACGCCGTCTGAATAATATAACCGCTGCAATTATGCACCAGCTTGGCAATCGCGCCGGTGCCGATCGGCCCGACATAGTACGCCTTGTCGCCGATGGCATCGAGAACCGGTTTATATTGGTCGTAGATGGCCTTATCGCCGCCGACCCAGATCGCCAGGTTGCGGGTTCGCGCCCCGTGCGGACCGCCGCTGACGGGTGCGTCTAATACATGCACGCCGCGCTCGGCGAATAGGTCGTGGAGACGGCGAATCAAGGTGGGAGAACTCGTGCTCAGATCGAAGTAGACCTTCCCGGCGCTCATTCCATGCGTCAGCCCGCGCTCGCCCAAGGCGACGGCTTCGACTTCCGGCGGACCCGGCAGCGAGGTGAAAATGACCTCGCTGGCTTCGGCCACCTCGCGTGGTGAGTCCGCCCAAGTCGCGCCTTCTTCGAGATGCCGCGCGGCCGCATCCCGGTTGATGTCATGTACCATGAGTTCGTAGCCGCCCTGAAGCGTATTGTACGCCATGCTCGATCCCATGGTTCCAAGGCCGATGAACCCGACTTTCATATCTGCCTCCGCTAGGTTAGATCGGTTGTGCCATTGCGTGCCCGTTTATACCACTATATTTCGGTTCGCGTCCATGTTCGTCTCCGCGAGACCGTCAACATGCCTCGGGAACACATCACGGCGACCTCGGAAAAACCTCGGATAGCTCACCGGTCTTCCTGGAAGGCAGAGCAGACGTCTCAGGAGGATTCAGAGGTATAGAAGATCAATCCCAGCCTGATGTCATCAAGCGTATTTCAGTCTGTCACAATCTCATCACCAGGGCGTGGCGGCTCATTGCCTGCCGTCTCTAAAAAGCGGTCAAAAGCCCCGAGGTCGGCCAGCTCGGCACGTTCCTGAAAGTAACGCGCTGTATATGGCGACGTTGCGGGTGTACACCCAACGAGGCGGGGCTGACCCGGCCGGTCAGGAGGGCGATGTCGGGCCATTCGGGGTGCCTGCGGAAATGGTCAGGTTGCAAGAAAAACAGGCAGGGTGTTCCAAGGTTCTAAGCATGGGTCTATTCATCGTTCTACTCGTGGCACCGAGCGTTGTGTTTGGGCAACTATCCGTGAGCACCATCACCGCGACCGCAATGGGTAGTCCCACGCCCACACCCATAGATGACCCTCCTGCTCCTGGAGGGTCACTGAGAAATGGTGATTTTCTGATCTTCCGGGGCGGAGGCGGGGGCCTATTGGGGATGGTGTTAATGATGCCACGCTCTGGACATTTGATTTCAGGTCAGCCCCCAATGCTGCTCTGGCCTTCCTAACGTCGGCACCGCTAGCCGCCGCACAGCTCACGTTGACGTTGGAGCCAAAAAGCGCTTTCGTTTCTACTGATACCGTGGAGATCGGGGGGCTGCGAGCTATTCCTATTACCGAGACGATCCAGGACGACGAGAGCCTTGAAGTAGGCGTCAAGACCACCATCCAACTGGAGCTGCGCAATTTCTATAGTGAGGAAGACATTCGTGACGCTCTCACAACACGCAACGTTGTCACAACAGTCTCCAACGGTCAAATCGCCATGGTCTATCGGGATGATGCTATCGTCTCCTTCGCCCAACTCACTTTGGTAAGCTCCATCCGTGGAATTGTTTTTAGGCTCACGAGTGCCAAGGTGAATTTCGACGCGGGTACGATCACGCTCCAGGGCGATTTCACCGATCTTTTCTCCGCCGGGCGCGAGCGTGAGCTGCGGATCACACTCAACGGAGAAGTCATTGAAGGAAAATTGACTGATATCAATACCATCGTCGCGGACCTGCCAGCCGACATCGATTCGGAAACTGATATTTAATGCTGTCAGTAACTGCTCAAAAAAAGTCGATCCAGACATTTTCTTGCACCTTGATGCTCCAACGGAATGCTACACATCGAGATTCTGTTCCGATCATGCTCGGACCCCCTCATAGAGACGCATCGCTCTACCACGAGTGCGGCAGCATGTTTCGCCCGTAGCCAGCTACACAGCGTCGATGCGGCCACCCCACCCGCGTCGCCATGCGGCTCCCCGCGCCTTGTTTCCGCGTGTTTCTACATGTACGGATTTATCCCACAACCAGTTGGCTGTGGGACAACGTCATGCCATCTTCGCGACTCCAGTCATCGGCGCCGCGTCTCATCCCGCCAAGGCCCGCTGCACCGCTTCGGGCTCACGATCAATGAGGAGAAGGAGCAGACGAGCTGGGCCTTCAGGCCGCCGGCGACCCTGTTCCCAGTTGCGAATGGAGTTGAGGGCAAAGCCGTAGCGCTGGGCAAAATCGGCTTGCGTGAGGCCCTGACGTTGCCGGATCGCTTTGACATCGATGGTGTCAGGCACGGAGACCGTACGCGCCTGCCCCCGTTCCAGGTCGCCTTGGGCATAGGCCAGGGCATCTTGCATGCCGGCGATGATGCTTTCACCTGCGGTGCGTGCCGCGCTCATGAGCTGCTCCCCTTCGGTACGTCGTCACCAAGTCAGTCGTTAATGGCTTCAGGATATTCCGCTCGGCCTGGCTGAGATTGTCCCGCTCGTTTTTGGCAAAGACCGTCAATAAAAAGATCGGGATGTCGGGGCTGTGGTAGTAGTAGATGACTCGGACGCCACCGCTTTTGCCTCGGGCGCCAGCGCTCCAGCGGCTTTTGCGCACGCCGCCGGTGCCGCGCATTAACGCGCCGTTTTCAGGAGAGCCGGCAATAAACGCGATGAAGTCTTGGCGTTCCCGTTCTGACATCCGGGTGGCCGCACGGCGTTGAAATTCTCGTGTTTCGACCACGGTGATGAGCCGCTCTGCCACATGCGATCCTTTTCGATCTATCGAGGTTGACGTCTCGTCGTTATTTGTACGCCAATGGCGTAGTGCTGTCAAGGGCAGTCGAGATGCAGCCATAGCGCTTACGCTTGTCCGAAACCGTTTTCGATGGCAAAATTGTGTCCAGGTAAGGGTCGGTAGCTGGACACAAAAGGTGGAAAAAGCATTGAAACGTAATGCGCATGGCATTCCAGAATGGTCCAATACGCTCGGCTACATCCGTGTGAGCAGCGACGAACAAGCCGACATGGGGATTAGCCTCGATGCACAGCGGTCCAAGATTGATGAGGACGCAACTCTTCCTCGACACCCTTGATCGGCGATTCAGCCTTGCACGCGCTCGGCTTGACGGACCAGAGCTTGACCCAGTACCTCACGTGATCTGTACGTGGCTTACGATCGCTTCGGTATTCCGGTCCTCACACCCAGGGAATTCCTGGTATCGCTCATTTTTACGCGGAGCGATGCGAAGGCCGGAGCCCTCTTGGAAATTCAGTCGCAAACGAAGCCTTGCGCCTGCCAATAGGCTTTGGCGTCCGTCAACACCGCCGTGGCAACCCGCTGCATCATGATATCGTGGAACGCCGGCTTATAGTGCACCAAATCCTTCGCCACCATCTTTTTCTTTTTCCAGGCAAAGACGGATCCTCGCCCCCCCATACTCGCATAGAAATTCCAAAACGCCGTCCCTTCCGCTTTGGCAATCGCACGCTTTTCTTGCGTGCAGGTCTGCATACGCGGATGCCCCCGCGGGGTGCGGCTTTTTTTGTCACCGAAGTCAGGGGGAGGCAAGATCAGGATGGACACGTCTTGCCCCAACGCCGTGCGTATCCGGTTGAGGAGATGTTTCGCCCAGGTCGCGTGATGTTTTGGCGCCCACATATTGGTGCCGGTATGGAGGATGACCAGATCGTAGGCGCGATTTTTCATCCCGGCGTCGAACGTTGTCTTCTCCATCTTCCATAACCGCAGCACGTTGAGAGCCCCAACCCCGAGGCCGTCCACCACAATGCCCGGCGCCTGATTCTCAAACACTGCCCCAAAAATCGTCACCGGACCGCGTCGGGTTTGCAGCCGCACGGTATGCTCGGCTAATGGCACGCTAAAATCCTGCGTCGCATATTGCATGTTGGCGCAGCGAGTCTTGATGGTCCGCAGCTTTTTGCCATTAAGGATGACATCAAAGCTTCCCCCCCTCGGCTCACAGAGGTAGGCGACTTGCAGTTTGGAAAACACCCGGTTTGCCGGCACACCTTGCTTGCGGCTTTTATAGGCCACATAGCCGCCGCCACGGCCCAACCCGACGATGCCGGCATGGCCGTAGATCCGTCTCTTGTAGCGCGGCACAGTCGTCGCTTTCGCTTTCCAGCCACCACCGTGACGGACGTGGATCTCCCGGTGTTGATACCATGACCAGGGTTGACCCGCCGCAACGAAACCATGCCCACCATGGCCGAAACGGTCGCCCCAGATTTTCCTCAGGGCCCCGGAAGCCCAATCCATCGTGTAGTTGGAATCACCATACACGCCAACGCGTACCTTGTGGCGTTTGCCCATCATGAGTTCATGGATGGCGTGATAGAATCGCCGCATATTTCCCGTGCGGTCTTCCAGCTTCCAGGTCACATGGTCCTGAGCGGTCGACGCCACCAGACGCCGCAGCGGCTCAGAACATTCGAAGGCAAGGACTGGCATGATGAGCCCGAACAGCAGCAGCCCGACGATGCCTGGAACGATCATAGGTGTCCTTTGACTCTGGAAAACGGAGGGGTTAACACACTCATGCCCGCTAGAGGAGATCGCGCAAGGCATGGAGAAAAGTATCTACTTCGGCATCCTTACCCACCGATACACGCAGAGAATCGGCCACCAGAGACGAACCGAAATAGCGCACCAGGATACGGCGTTTTTCCAGGGCCTCGTACACCTCTTGGGCCCGCCCATCCGGGATGCGAGGAAAAACAAAATTGCTCCGCGATGGCGGCACGTGGAGCCCCATCCCCGTTAACGCCTGCAGCAGACGCGTGCGCGTGCGCACAATTTTCGCGGTGGTCTCCTGCAACCACTCCTGATCTTCAAGAGCTGCACAACCAGCCACGATGGCCAGGCGATCAAGATTGTAGGCGTCCTTGACCTTCATCAGTTGCATCACCAGGTCGGGATGCGCAAAGCCTAGACCCAGCCGCATGCCGGCCAGCGCGTAGGATTTTGACATTGTGCGTGTGACGATCAGGTGCGGGAATTCCGGTAAGAGTTCAATGGCGCTCTCGCCGGCAAAATCGGCATACGCCTCATCCACCACGACCATGCTTTGCGTGCGTTCGAGCAACTGCCGCAACGCGTCTTGGGAAAACAGCACGCCGGTTGGGGCATTGGGATTGACGATGAACAAAATCTTCGCGCCATGCTCGTCCAGATCCGCCGGTAGCGTATAGTCCGGTCCCAACGGGATCTCGAGGCAGGACGCATCCTGCATGTGACTGAGGACGTTGTACAACGAATAGCTCGGCGCTGCCGTTGCGACCACATCGCCAGCATCGAGAAACGTACGGAAAATCATGGTCAAGATATCATCGGAGCCATTTCCCGCGAGCACCTGGTCGACTTCACAACCATAGAGTTGCGCCGCCATCTGACGCAGCGGCGTCGCCAAGGGGTCGGAATACAGGCGCAAATCGGCTGTGACCGCCTCCTGCAGGGCCTCAAGCACCCGAGGTGAGGGGGGATATGGATTTTCATTGGTATTCAACTTGATATACCTACCCCCAATTGGCTGTTTTCCCGGCACATACGCATGCATGTCCTGAATACAGCGCCGTACATGCTTCAACACCTTTTCACTCGTCATCACGCCACCTTCTTCATCTTCTTGTCTTCCATTCCGCATCACCGGAAAGCTCTCAGCTCTCAGCTAAGACATGGCAATACATCATTGATACAAGCAGTCCAAAGTAAGATGAGATGCTCTCACCAGGACTTGGAAAACCCCGTCGACTATGGCTATTCTCCCCCGATGGAAGTCTAGCCTCGGAATCTCTTTACTGAGAGCTGAGAGCTGAGAGCTAACAGCTGACAACTCAAGAGCATAACACATTATCAGATTAGGGTGGAGACAGCAGGCTGTGCTATAGTGCTCCCTGCCCAAGCAGAGGAGGCTTCCATATGTCGGCGCCCACACAACTCACGGCAGAGCAACAGCGCTATCTCGAACGCATGGCCCACACCCCGACGGCACCCTATCGCGATGTGCTGCACGCCAAAATCGTCCTGGCTGCGGCCGCAGGCCAGGCTCCGCCCGCGATTACGCAGCGCTTGGACTGCGATCTGCGGACCGTGACAGCGGCGCTTCGGCGGTTTGCGACGTACGGCCTGGAGGGGTTGTACGATCATGCCGGGTTCGGACATCACCTTCCCAGCGGTCATGGGCAGGTTACGGTTGGCGCGAGTCCGGTGGGGCTCTATCCGTTTGGGGTGCCGGCAGCGCCTGTGCTGTTCGAGTTTGCCCATCGGGCCGAACATCTGGGATTCGCCAGTTTGTGGTTGGGGGATCACCTGATGTTCCATATCCCCGTGCTGGAATCGCTCACCTTCTTGACCGCTCTGGCGGCGCGCACGGAACGCCTGAAGGTGGGAACTTCAGTGTACTTGATGCCGTTGCGGCACCCGACTCTGGTCGCCAAAGTCACCAGTACGCTCGATGTGCTGAGTGCCGGACGCCTGATTTTTGGCGTGGGGATCGGGGGGGAAAATCCGGCGGAATTCACGGCCAACGCGATCAATGTGCGCCAGCGCGGGTCGCGGACCGATGAAGGGATCGATGTCCTCAAACGCTTGTGGACGGAATCCCATGTCACCCATCACGGCCGTCATTACCACCTCACGGATGTGACACTAGAACCCCAACCGGTGCAGACCCCGCATCCGCCTATCTGGATAGGCGCCCGCTCCGACATCGGTTTACAACGGGCCGTGCGAACCGGCAACGGGTGGGTCTCCGTCACCATTACGCCAAATCGTTATCAGCGCAGCCGCCAACGCCTTGCAACGTTGGCCGAGCAACACGGCCGCACGCTGGATGGTTTTGTGTTTGCGCACTATGCCTTTCTGTATGTCACTGATGATATGGAGGCCGGCCGGAAACTCGCCGCCGCGTTTTTAGGGCGGCTCTACAATCAATCCTTTGAAGGGCTGGTCGATCACATTGTCGTTGTGGGTCCTGCCACCCTGTGCGTGGAACGCCTCCAGCAGTATATCGACGCCGGTGTCGACTACCTGATTCTAGCGCCCCTGTGTGATGCACAAGAACAAGTGGAGCAACTAGAAATTTACGCCCGCTCTGTGGTCCCTCACCTGCGCCCTGCCCACCCGGTTAAGCACAACCCTCGATAGTCCGTACAAGCGTCTCCTGTATCGGCTCACCGATCGGGAAAGGCGCGATAATCGGATGCTGCAGTCCGGCCTCACGATAGGCTTGGAGCCGCTGACGGCACGCCGCCGCCGTGCCATAAATCGTCACCGCCCGGATCATCGGCAGGGTGACCGCCTGTGTTGCTGTATGGTCTCAGCCCTGGCGGCAGCCTTTGCCAGGACGGCTTGGCATTGTGGCAAAAAGTTCGAGAAGACACAAGAGGAGGGTCTGCCGCGTGATAGAGAACTGTGATATGATGCGGCTGCACAAACGACATCGCCAATTGGCATCAGGCGTCGTCATGCCGAGGCGATCAGCCCCGGGAAAGGATGAAAAAGAGGATCCGCGAAGGACGCGAAGGGGAATGGATCATGGAAACATTAGTCCAAATGCGTTGTGTCGCCTGCCGAAGGGATGCGCCGAGGGTCACAGAGGAAGAAATGACGGCATTCCAGCCCCAGGTGGCGGAATGGCAATTGGTGCAACGGGATCACATCCCACGCCTGGAACGCTTGTTCAGCTTTGGAAATTTTGCCGACGCGCTAGCGTTCACCGCCAAAGTCGGTGAACTGGCCGAGGCCGAGGCGCATCACCCAGCGTTGTTGACGGAATGGGGCAAAGTAACGGTGACGTGGTGGACACACAAAATCCGTGGCCTGCATCGTAACGACTTCATTATGGCCGCCAAAACGGACCAGTTGTATACCATCATCTGAGGCTTTCCATACGCCAGGCATGCGCTGGCTACGTCGCTAGCGTGTCAGTCCATGGGCCGCGGTGCGTAGGCTGCTGCAACGCTTCCCTCAGTGCGTGTAAAAAGACGTCACGCGGCCATTCGACGGCGCCAAAGCGCACGAGGTGCTCGGTATAGAGCTGACAATCCACAAAGTGGAATTGCCATGCGTGTAGCTGCTGCACGAGCCGGACGAACGCGACCTTCGATGCATCCGTTCGATGGGTAAACATCGATTCGCCAAAGAAGGCAGCACCCAAGGAGATGCCGTACAATCCGCCGACTAATTGCCCGTCGAGCCAGGTTTCAGCCGAGTGGGCGAAGCCGAGATGATGCAGGGTAGAATATGCTTGCATCATCTCGGCGGTAATCCACGTGCCCGGTTGTCCAGGCCGGTAGGTCATAGCACAGGCGCGAATCACACAGGCGAAGGCCGTATCGAACCGCACTTCAAACGCCTGTTTGTTCAGCACTCTACGCAAGCTGCGGCTCACATGCAGGTCTGCAGGGATGAGTACCAGACGCGGATCAGGCGAAAACCACAGGAGGGGCCAATCATCGTGGTGAGGCCAGGGAAAAATGCCGTGGGCATATGCGGCGAGCACCCGTTGTGGACTTAAATCCCCGCCATAGGCAAGCAGGCCATCGGCGTCGGCCTCATTCGGATGCGGAAATAGGATGTCACGTGTGAGACGATAGATCGGCACCGTCCGGGGCTCCTTCATAAAAGCTATCAGCCGTCAGCTCTCAGCTCAGAAGAAGCAGGGCAGGACCTGCCTCCAGAAGGTAAAAGCCACGTTCCGCATGCCTGAGTTCAAAGCTGATAGCTGATAGCTGATAGCTATAGCACCGGCAACGCCCAACGCAGGTGTAACGTGACGGGAAGAGGCTCGTAAGTTGGTGTGTCGACAGCGACAACTCGGGTTTCGAGTC
Organism: uncultured bacterium; assembly: GCA_965178525.1. GTDB lineage: Bacteria > Tectomicrobia > Entotheonellia > Entotheonellales > Entotheonellaceae > CBCXVS01. The sequence goes on from CBCXVS010000115.1 coordinate 20,911, forward strand.
CATGTAGCGCGGAGCCTACCAGCGCATGGACGAAGGGCTTAGATGATGCCGCCGTAGAGGTGTCTTCTCGTCCTGTCACGACACGGAACCGATCGTGCCATGCAGTAGTCAGTTGCGCCAGGGTCTCGTCTTGCGAAGGTCGTCCTGTGCTGGCTGGTGCATGAAAAGTACCCATGAGCACACTGTTAGGGGTGTAGATATCGTGGACGAAAGCGATCAGTGTGCGTATCTGCCGCTGACGCAGCGCCGGCGGCTGCGGGCGCAGATGCACATGCAGCAGGCGTAGCGCGGTCCCCCCGCAGTGGACGTCAACCATCTGTACGGTGTCGTGGGACAAGAACCTAGTGGCCAGGAGTGGGTACAGGCGTGTCTGGGGCAGGCGCTGCCGGACATTCTGTACCAGAGGATAACGGCTAATCACCCCTATGCCGGCGCGCAATGGGCCGCATGGCTGCCTGAGGGGCCAGGGTAGGTAGCGGCATTCCCAGGTG
>CBCXVS010000116.1:0-21045 GCA_965178525.1 uncultured bacterium
AACGTTGTACGGCCACGTGTCAGACGCTCCTGCGGCTGCATCGGGCCGCTACGGCCGCACGGTCGGAGGCGCCGCCAGCACGCGAGGACGCCTCCTAAGCGCCTGGGCGCTCGACGCCGGTCTTCATGCCCCCCTCTTTCCGGCCTAAGTCTGCATCTTTTTTCCTTTTTTTCCGAGCCCGTGGGATAAAACACTCCCTCGTCACCTCTTACCTCGTTGACGGTGAGAGACACGGTCACCTGAACGGATGATAGGTCGTGCATGAATTTAGGTGATCGTACGACTTTGAGTGCTGCTACTGAGATGTCTTACGCGTAAGGCATGAATCAGGAGGTCACGATGAAACAGAACATCGCGGTGGCTTGCGGAGCTGTCTTGTTGTTGGCGGGGTTGATCGCGACATCCGTCTCGGCGATGGAAGTAGACTGTGACGCGAGTGCAGGGGGTAGATCAGGGTTTAGTACCGGTCAGACGGTTGGAAGACGGCTGGCGACCATCGCTTGGGAGGGTGTCGGCATGGACTGTGGGAGATTGAATGAGTTCTTGGCCTCTCTCGACCTCCCTTTCGACTCCGAACCCGTGGGTGTGAGAGCACAGTGTCTCCAACAAGGGACCGCCGCTGGCGTGTCCGAGGTCATTAACGAAGTTACCCCGATGTGTACAGACGCCTGTCTTGAGGAGAGTCAGACGCTCGGCGAGACTTTCGCTGACTTCTTCTGTAATGGTGGTATCACCCCGAAGAACGTGTTCTCCGTGTGTGACGCGGCAGCGGCTGTCCAGTGCGAGAGCACGTTTAGGCAAGAGGTTGAGGCTCGCTGAAAAGGCGATCACGCTGCAGGGCAGCAATACGATGGTAGTGGAATTGCGGAGCAGTCCGGGGGCGGGAATTACGGTACAGATCATCGGCGTGGACAACGACCTGCCTAGTATCTCCGCTAGGGTCGACCCGACGGCGAACAGTGTAGGCTGGCACAACACGGACACGACGGTGAGCTTCGACTGTTCGGACAGCACCAGTGGAGTTGCATCGTGCAGCGAACCGGTCACGGTGGAGACAGAAGGCGTGAATCAGGTGGTCTCGGGAACGGCAGTGGATCAGGCTGGAAACGCGGCGACTGTCTCGGTGAGACTCAGCATCGACAAAACGCCGCCAAACCTGACCGCTAACGTCAGCCCGCCCGCTAACGGCAACGGCTGGCACAACAGCGATGTCACCGTCGGCTTTGAGGCGACGGACAACCTTTCGATAGACAACGTCACGGTGCCGGTTGCCTTGACAGACGACGGTGTCGATCAGATTGTAACCGGCAACGCGATTGATTTAGCTGGCAATGGCACCTCGTTCGCGGTCTCGGTCAACCTGGATAAGACGGTGCCGGCGATCACCAACCTCCAACCTGCAGAGGGTGCACAACTCGAAAACGTTCGTCCGACCATCTCTGCGGACTTTTCGGACAACCTGTCCGGTGTTGATCTGGGAACTATGCGTGCGACCTGAAGACGCCTAACTTAAGTGGTTTGAACCAGTTGAAGGAAATGCAGGTCCGTGTGCGGACCTATCGCCACCCTCACATGCGTCGCGGCTAGCGGCGGGGTGTGAAGCTGAGGGGAAAAGCCTAAAGGGAAAGGAAGCTACCCCCCGAACCCGGGCGAGGCGAAGACTGATACGGCGAACGAGAGCGAACCTTTGTGAGAAGCATCGCAACCCACAACCACGGCAATGTAGATCAGACGGTGGCAATAGACCAATGTGCAAGGGGGATGCTGAGGACCCCGTGGACCCACCACAGGTCTCGGTGCACAGAAGGCGTCGAAGTCAGTCGCACCTCAGTTGTGCGGAACAGGGAACCCCCGTCAGGGTCTGGAAATCCAGCAACCCCACCGCAAGGAAGGGCCAACTCCCAAGCGGCACAAGATGCTGCGAGAAGCGAAAGCCAGCAGCCGAAAGGCAACGGGAAATCACAACCGGCTGGATAGGGCAATCCCCAACCTGCAAGGGTGCTGACGCGCAGCAGGTGAAGCGACCATCGAACGATGTAATCGTTACTTATGGAGGTGGAGGGTCGATGTTTCAGGAAACTGAGATGACCAGAGCCAAAACGCCAATCGACGGATGGCAATCCATTAACTGGAGGCGCAACCGGAAATGGGTGCGTAACCTGAGACAACGGCTCTATCGGGCATCACGACAGGGAGATCACAAGAAATTGCGCTCTCTACAACGACTCATGTGGCGAAGCAGAGCCAACCGAGAACTCAGGGTTTGGAAGGTGACGCAGATCAACAAGGGTCGGGAAACTCATGGTGTAGCCCAAGTGGTTGCCAAAACACCGAAAGCCAGAACGGAACTGGTGCGGGCGTGAGCGACCTAGCAGCCCTGGCAGGCGCAGCCGCTGCGACGGGTCACCCTTCCCAAGGCGCATGGCAAGACGCGACCTCTAGGCCTTCCCAGCATGCTGGAGCGGAGGATACCGGCCGTGGTGAAAAAGGCGTTAGAACCCGAATGGGAGGCCCGCTTTGCGCCCGGCTCATCTGGGTTCAGACCCGGACGGGGATGCCAGGACGCCAGGCAGCGCATCTATAACATCACCAGTCCAAAGAAGAAGAGGAAGTGGGGTTTGGATGCGGACATCAAAGGCGCATGTGATCACATCCGACACGAAACCATCCTAGCCGCCGCCGTGGGGTTCCCGGCGCAAAACCTCATCAAGGCATGGCTGGAGGCAGGAGTGGTCAATCAAGGGCTATTTGAAGCGGTGGAAGAAGGCGCGGCACAAGGCGGGGTCATCAGCCCACTGCTGGCGAATATCGCCCTCCACGGCATGGAAGGGGCGGTAGGCGTCAGATAGCAAAAGTAGCACAAAGGCAATGACGCCGAGAGGGTATGAGGTGGACGAGCCCTGGTCCGATACGCGGACGACTTCTGCATCTTCACAGAAACACAGGCAGACGCGGAAGCGGCCCGAGCGCAGGTGGCGCAGTGGCGGGCGGAAAGAGGGTTGGCACGCTCAACAGAGAAGACACCCATGCGACACCTCACGGAGGGCTTGGACTTCCTGGGGTTCAACGTTGGCCCCTACCCCGTATCGCAGACGAGAACGGGAGACAAACTGCTGCTTCAGCCCAGTAAGGAATCGGTAAAGAGCCGCAAGCCCCGACTAAAGCGAGAATGGACGACGCGAGTCGGACACAAGGCCGAGGCGGTGATCGAGCAGCTCAGGCCGATCCTGAATGGGTGGGGGAACTATTTTAAGACCAATGCCGCAAGCGAGGCATTTAAGGAGATCGACCACTGGAGGTAGCACCGAGACGTGAGGTGGTGCAAACGGAGCCCTCCCAGCAAACCGTGGAAATGGATGAGAAAGCGATACTGCGGTACGTTCCGAAAGGGAAGAAACGACCAGTGGGTATTTGGCGACCCAGAAACGGCAAACCCTCTCCCCCAACTCTCGTGGCCACCCATCCGAGGGCACATCATGGTCGTGCACGACGCATCGCCGGATGATCCGGACCGAGGCGCCTAGTGGCAACAGCGCGCGGAAAGAAAAGCGGACCTGCTCCCCACCCCGCGCCAACGGGAACTGGCGCGGCGGCAGAGCGGGCCATGCCCGCACGGCCAGGACAGCCTCCACAACGGGGAGGAACTCCATGTCCACCACGTCATCCCAAAATCAAAGGGCGGAGAGGACGCCGTATCGAACCTGGCGCTGGTGCATCGGTACTGCGATCAACACCTACACCGGAGGAAGTCATGAAGGATACCGGTTTGCTTGAGCCGTGTGCGATGAAAGTCGCCCGCACGGTTCTGAGGGGGGGGGCATGGCGACATGATGCCCCTACCCGATGGGTTCTTTGGTCTGCCGGCGGTTTTGGGGACGCGGCTCTACTCCCGGGCGGTTGAGTCGAGGACGGCACATGGAATGAAGAGGCCGGTTTGCTCAAAGATCTCGGTAGCACGTTCGTTAAGTGCAAACTCGATTAGCTCTTCCTCGGTTTCTGTGAGAGTAGGTGGTGGAAAGACTTCGACACGACCGTCTTCGTCTTCATACCGTATCGGACTAGCCTCGACTATCGCTTGGGGACAGAGTTCCTTGGCATAGAGTGCCAATTCCGTAAGTTTGCCGTCCAGAAGTTGTCGTTGATCGTCTCTCGAAGCGTTGATACTCATACTTGTATGACCTCCTCGACAGCTGATACAAACGTCTGCGCCCTATGCACCAAACGCTGGACAATTCTTCTGCTCACTCCCGCACGCCCATAGTCAGCCGCCTGCCGCGTTACTAAGCCTGATGCAAGGGCATCACGAAAAGATGCAGGATAGATTTTACGACGACGAATGAGTTCAGAGACAAACGTCGATTGTATGCCGGAATGACTCCACATTCCGCTTGGGAAACCAGCGGATTCCAGCGCGACTTGTGCTGCCTGAAACATCGCATAATAGGCTCTACTGGCAGCGGAATTCACATATCCTGCCTGGAAACACAACTCCGCAGCCCGTAGTGATTCTTGCGCGCGTTCCAAATTCATACAACGTATCGTACCTGCGTGCCAAGCTGGCGTCAAACGGTATGATGCGAAAAAAATCACCCCGTACAGATCCATTCATCCACTTGCAACGTAATGCTCCATGACAGGCCGGCGTGAGAGCGCTTCCGGTGTTCTACATGACATAAAGCTGGCACGAGGGAGCTCTCGCCGGTGTTCCCTCCATGGAGACATGTATGGTTCTCTATTCCAAAGAAAGGAGACAGACAATGCGCAAATGGCTTGCCGTCACATTACCCACCCTGATCGCCGTGCCCTGGCTATCCGCGGCCCCCGTCGCGGCCTCCAGCCACATGGACGCGCCCCTGATCACATTCGACGATGCGGCCAACACCACCGATGTGTATGCCTTCGTCTCGATGCGCAACGGGGTGAAGTACCTGAGCACAGCGGTGGCCGTCTATCCCTTCGAGGATCCGGGCATCGGCCCCAACAAGTACAACTTCGATGACAATGTCCGGTATGAGATTCACGTGGCCACCGGGCGTGATGTCGCTAGAGGCAGAGCCACCTACTCGTACCAATTCGAGTTCAGAACCCGTTTCAAAAATCAGAACACCATTCTGCAATCCTTTCCCGGTGTGATCAATGACGTGGATGACGCCAACCAAAACCTGACCCAAACCTACAGGGTCTTCCGTTTGGATCGCTGGAACAGGCGGCGGACGCTTCTCGGCAGGGGGATCGTGCCGCCCAACAACCAGGGCATCGTGACACCGTTTTATAACCAGAATAACGATGGTGAGATGCCCGCCAAGGATGGCGTTGCCAATGCGGCAGACCTCGACCGATATACGGCGCAGGCCATCGCCTCGCTGGACGACGGTTACCTGGCCTTTGCCGGGCAACGGGACGACGGCTTCTATGCCGATATCCAAGCGGTCTTTGACGTCCTGAGTCTGCGCGACCCCGGCAAAGACTCGCAGAAAGGCTTCAATGTTCCTGCCATTGGATATTCCGGTCCGTGACATCGGCGGCGACCAGCAGATCATTGGCGTCTACGCGACGACCAGCCGCCGCAAGGTAACGACACTCCGCAGCAATCCCTTGAGAGACCCACTGCTCGTTGGTCAATTCATCCAGGTTGGCCGGCAGGGCAACCCGCTCTTTAACGAGGGATTCGTGGCGATCACGGAGAAAGATAACTATAGCCGTACACCACCGACGCGGGACAATCGATTTCGCCGCTTTGCGGAGGAACCCGAACTGGCCAAGCTGCTCAACCTGATTGTGTTCGAGCCCGATATTCCTGGGATCGAAACCGGCCGCACGGACATCGCCGGGATCTACATCCCGGATGTGATCAAGGTCGACCTCTCCACCGGTCCGGCACGCCTAGCCGGTGGCGGCCCCAACCATCCCACCAATCCCGACGACAATGGCTTCTCGCGGCTGAGCATCTTCGGCGGCGACGTACTCAACAGCCCCCTCCAGGGTGGATCGGTAGCTGGCGGCTGGCCAAACGGCAGACGTTTTGGGGATGATGTCTTGGACATCGCGGTGACGGCGGCCATCAGTGATCTACGCGCGGGTTCAACGATGATCCGTGGGCCGGCGGGGGATAACGTCAACGCCAACGACATCGCCTATAACAAGGTGTTCCCGTATGCGGCAACGCCATTAAACGGGCGCAATCACGCCCACGACTAAGTACATTTTCAGACAAAAAGAGGTGGCGGGGCTCTCCGCCACTTCCGGTAAGGAAACGCTATGTTCATACCATCTATCATCCAACGGCTCCCTGCACAACTTCGGGCGATCATGACATGTATCATCGGCCTCATATGTATCGCGTTCCTTTCCCCGTCTTTCTCAGCCACGGCAACCCCCGCCGACCGCGCCATCCACAGAGCTGAAGCCCTCATTGCCCGGGCGCCACAGCAGACCGAGGGATACGTGGCGCTCGCCACCGCATCGTTGCACAAGGCCCGCGAGTGCGGCGACTCCCGCTACTACCAGCACGCCGAGAGCGCGGTGCAACGGGTGTTGGATCTGCAACCGGCCTCGTTTGAGGCGCGCCGCCTGCGAGCTTGGATACAGACCGGCAAGCACGAGTTCCATGCGGCGCTCGAAACCGCCCAGCAGTTACGTCAGGAACGCCCTGATGATCACTGGACGTATGGCCTATTGGGCGACGCCTACGTTGAACTTGGTGAGTACGACCATGCCGCTGCGGTCTGGCAAAAGATGATCGACCTACACCCCAGCTCTGCCGCCTACGGCCGTGCCGCCCGCATGCGCGCCCTGACGGGGGATACGCACGGCGCCACAGAAATTATGGCCATGGCCGTGCGGGCCGCGAGTCCGCGCGACCCCGAGGCGCTCGCCTGGTTTCTGGTGCAATACGGTCAGCTACATTTTCATCAAGGACGTCTTGATGTCGCGGAAGCCGCGTATGCCAAAGCCCTCGCGGTCTTCCCACAATACTACCGGGCACTTGCGGCCTTGGCGCGCGTGCGTGGCGCGCAACAACGCTACCCAGAAGCGATGACGCTGTACCGGCAGGCTGTGGGGATCGTGCCGGAACCGGAGACCGTAGCAGCACTTGGCGATCTGTTGCTTCTGACGGGCAACGCCGATGGGGCGGAACAGCAATACGCCCTGGTCGACTTCATGGCGCGCCTGAACAAGCTGAACCAGGTGACGTATGGACGCCAAATCGCGCAGTTCTATGCGGATCATAATCGCAAGCTGGACGAGGCGCTGGTGCTGGCCGAACGCGAACTCGGCATCCGGCAAGATATCTACACCTATGACACCCTCGCCTGGGTCTACTACAAAACCGGACGCTTGACCAAGGCCTGGGACGCCATGCAACACGCCTTGCGTTTGGGGACGCAGGATGCATCGCTGTGGTATCACGCGGGTATGATTGCACACGGTCGGGGCGACACCAGTACAGCGCAATCGTACCTCCGCCGTGCCCTGGATACCAACCCGTATTTCTCTCCTTTTGGCGCGAAGCTTGCCCGTCTCACATTAGAAGAGATGCAACAGGCGACTCACTGAGGTAAGATGCATACAGAGTCCGATACCGAAAGCAAGACGGGAGACACGCCATGAGCATACAGGGATGGATGAAAATCCTAGCCGTCGTGGCAACGATAGGGGCCGGAGGACTGTGGGGACCCACGCCAAGTGTCGCCCATCCGCTGGGCAATTTCAGCATCAGTCATTATACGAGGTTACAAATTGAACAGGATCGTATTGAACTGCGCTATCTCATTGACATGGCTGAGATCCCGACCTTTCAGGAACGCCAGGAGAGCGGTCTGGTGCCGGAGGCGGGCCATCCCAGCGTCGCGGCCTATCTCGCCCAGAAGGCAGAGACATTACAAGAGGGTCTGATCCTGGAGGTGAACGGTCAACGTCTGTCGCTTCAGACTGTAGAACGTGAAGCGCTCTTTCCTTCCGGAGCCGGGAGCCTCTCCACGTTGAAGCTCAGTCTGGCGTACCGGGCTTCGTTGCGGGGTGTGCTCTCCACCACGAACAATCGTCTGCGCTATCAGGACAACAATTTCTCCGGGCGGACGGGTTGGAAAGAAATCATTGCAACGCCTGGGACCGGAGTTACCTTCACGCACAGCTCCGTTCCGGAGATAGATCGGAGTCGTCAACTGACCGATTACCCAACGGACCTCCTGAACAGTCCCCCACAGGTACTTGAGGCCCACGTCGTCTTCACACCGGCAGTCCAACCCAAGGTGATAGCTGCAACGGGTCGTGGACAGCCGCCCCATCAGGCGGTGCGCCCCGAGGACGCTGCCCTGCCGTTACAGGCGAACCGGCAAGCGCCATCGTCGCATGCCTTCACGGATTTGATTACGTCAGAACAGTTGAGCCTCGGCGTCATCGTGCTGGCGCTTGCGGTTGCGGCCGGCCTTGGGGCGTTTCACGCCCTAGAGCCAGGTCATGGCAAGACCATCGTCGCCGCCTATCTGGTCGGCTCACACGGCACGGCCCGCCATGCCTTGTGGCTCGGTTTCATCGTCACGGCGACGCACACGGCTGGGGTTTACGTGCTGAGTGGCGTGACGCTTTACGCGTCACAATATATTGTCCCGGAACATCTCTATCCATGGCTTGGCGTCCTCTCCGGCCTGATCATTGCCGGTCTAGGATTTTATCTCTTTTTGCAACGATACGCGGGAAAGGGTCATACCCATGCGCACGGACACACCCATGGGCACACGCACGGGCATGCCCATGGGCACGAACACATACACGCGTATGCTCACGCTCACGCCCATGACGATACGCCTGGGCATCACCACCCCCATAGGCATGTTCATTCCCATGGGGACTCATCCTATGAGCAGACCGCCCACGCGCCTCATGTCCACGGCGAGCATCAGCATGATCATCACGAAGCGAGCGAAACCGTCACGTGGCGACAGCTTCTGGCGTTAGGCGTGACGGGTGGCATTGTGCCGTGTCCAGCCGCACTCGTGGTCCTCTTGAGCGCGGTCGCGCTGCAGCGGGTTGGCTTTGGGCTGCTGTTGATCGTCGCATTTAGTGTTGGTCTCGCCGCCGTTCTCATTGCCATTGGCCTGCTCATGGTCTATGCGCGGCGCTTCATGTCGCGTTTCCAAAGCGAAGGGCCGCTGATTACCCGTTGGCTCCCCTTGACGTCGGCCGGACTCATCACCATCATCGGCATTGCCATGGTGATGCGGGCGCTGATTGGGGCGGGGATCGTCACCCTACACCTCTAAATGAAATCGCGCTTCAGGCCATGCGCAGCACTGCCCACAAGGCGCCAGACTCAGGCCTCAACGACACGTACACGATGGTTATTGCTATCTGCGATAAAGAGGTGGCCGTGGGCATCGACCTCACACCCATGTGGCCGATCGAGACCCGCCGCAGTGGCTGGCCCCTCGTCGCCCTGACCGCCCTGGCGGCCGCCCGCTACCGTGGTCACCATGCCGGTGACGGTATCAATGCGGCGGATGGCGTGATTCTCCGTGTCCACGACGAGCACATGGTCGTGCTGATCACAGCGTATCGCCTTGGGCGCCCCCCATGTGGCGGTCAGCGCGGGGCCGCCATCGCCCGTATAGCCGCGCCCGCCGGTGCCGGCAACGGTCGACATGATGCCCTGCACATCGACTTTGCGGACCCCGTTGCCTTCCCGTTCGCAGATGTACGTATTGCCCTGGCGGTCCATACACACCGCACGCGCTCCCAAGATACTAGCATCGGTGGCCGCACGGCCGTCTCCCGCACGCGTCTTGTCACCATTTCCGGCAACGGTCGTGATGATACCGGTAGCGAGATCGAGGCGCCGGATGCGTTGGTCCTGGATGTCCGCGATCAGTAACCCACCCCGCCCGTCAAGATAGCAATCGTTCGGCTCCCGCATCTGCGCCTGCGTACCCGGTCCGCCATCGCCGCCATAACCGGGTTCGCCCGTGCCGGCAACGGTCGTGATCAGCCCTGTACCGGCGTCCACTTTGCGAATCACGGCGTTGAGACGATCGACAATATAGAGATCACCCGGCGGGTCAATCTGGAGCGAATACGGTTGGTTCATGGTGGCCCGGATGGCCGGTCCGCCATCTCCCGTGTAGCCCACTTCTCCCGTTCCGGCAACCGTGCGAATCACACCGGTATGGGCGTCAATACGGCGAATGCAATGGTTGGTGGCTTCGGCCACGTAGAGGCGCCCCTGCGAATCGAAGGCGCACATGAAAGGTTCGCGGAGTTGCGCCGCCACGGCGGCGCCCCCATCACCCGTATACCCTGGGTCGCCAGTGCCAGCAAAAGTGTAGATAAAGCCGGTCATAAATGGCATGCTGCGTTCCTTCCTGTCCATATATACAACACGTTAATGCCGGATGATCAGGCGGGGCGCTGTATTATAGCGCTTCTGAATCGGTTGTGCAGACATCGGAAGTATCCGGATGCAATCGGTGTCATCGCTCGGCAACCTTATATGTTGCCGAGCTGAGCGGCATTGCCATCCTCCAGCGCTCATTCGTCTGATCTGCACTTGGGAAGCGTGAGGGTCTTGTGGTATAGTGCCAATGCGACATGCTTAGAAGATAACCGAGCCTTGAGGACCATCCTCAGGCAGGATAGCAGCGAACTACCGGTAGAGATCATGGAGCACAACGTCTCAGCCCCCCTTGAGGAGCGCACGCAGGCACACGACTGGTCTATGCTCGTGGATCGGGTCGCACAGGGCGACCAGCAAGCGTTTAGCACCCTCTACGATGCCAGCAGCCCATTTGTCTATGGTCTTGCCTTGCGTATCGTGGGCAATGCGGCCACGGCTGAAGAGGTGACGCTGGATGTGTACACCCAGATATGGCGCTAGGCGGAAGGTTACGATGCGCGGCGAGGAACGCCTGCGACTTGGTTGGTGATTCTGACGCGGAGCCGCGCCCTCGATCGCCTCCGCACAAGCGCACAAGAGCAACAGCGCATCGCGTCGTTCGCTGTCAGAGTCCAGCCCCATCCCATCTCCTCCCCGGAAGAATCGAGCGTGATGACTGAACGGCGTCGCCTGGTCCAGGAAGCCTGTGCCGAATTGCCACCGGAGCAGCGCGAGGTGCTGGAACTGGCCTACTTTGGCGGGCTGAGTCACCAAGCTATCGCCCTGCGGCTCGATCTTCCGCCGGGAACGGTGAAAACGCGCATTCGTCTGGGCATGACCAAACTGCGCCATCGTTTGCAACCGTTGATAGACTAGTTGATAGACTAGATAAAGAGAGCTGCACCGTCTCTGTGCAGGCGTCGCGACATGCCGTCATGACCACGCGGCGCAGGCTTTGGAGAAATACCGTGGTGTGGCGCCTCCTACGCGAGGACCTCAATACCGCTTTGCTGGTAGACGACGAACAGGATGCAGTCTTCATCTTCTGAGGCTCGGAAATCCTGATGGATGGAACCTGGCTCGTAATAAACTAGATCGCCTGCCCGATATTGGCCTCGGCTGTCGCCAAACCCACCTTGCAGAACTAGACACTCTTCCGCCCCAAGATGGCGATGGGCGGGAGCGCTATGCCCTGGCAAAATCTTGATAAAGGTCGCGCCTGCCCCTGTCTCCTCGTCCTTCCGGAGCCAATGAAAACTCACACCGGGCCATTCGGACGGCGTCCAATCCAACGCGGTAAAATCAAGCGCCGAGGAGGGGCTGATAGCGGCTGCAGGAGGACTCATCTCTGTTTGTATACGATCGAGGAGAGTCGCCTTGAGTCCTGCGGGAGGCGACACCGGCGGTGCGACATGCCCGAGAAGCGCGACGACCTGCTCGGCCTCGTGGAATTCGGTAGCACCCGAAGCCTCTTCCGATCCGAAGTGTTCACGCATACGCTGCGCCTCTTCCGGCGGCAGGAGACCCAGAGCGTAGAGCGCAATCTCTTCACTGAGTTCATCAGGCAGGTCTTGAGGTTCCATAAGGTTTCGCCTTCCGGCCAATGCCGACTTCGCAGGGGACACATAACATTCGTATCCTGACATGATTCCCCATTATGACAAATTATCGGTGTCGCATCAAGCCGTCGAGCTGCTTGCCCTCTATTCCGCCTCTCGAGGCCCTCCCCCGTGCAAAGAGAGGGCGTACGCTCTTGAGTCCAGGTGCTTAGGTCGCCCGTTTGAGCAAACGGTACGCCGTGAGCAAAATCAGGGCGCCGACAAGCGCCAGGATAAAACTGCCAACATTAAACCCAGTCACCGTGCCCAACCCCAATAACGATCCAATCAGTCCGCCAAGAAACCCACCCGCAATACCAATCAGGATGGTCACGAAAAAGCCGCCGGGGTCTCTCCCAGGCATAATCCATTTGGCCAAAGCCCCCACGATGAGCCCCAGAATGATCCACGAGATAATACCCATGGTTTCTTCTCCTTCTGTACTGACATTTATCTTGATGGGAAAAAACGCGCCTTGCGCCCGCTTCTATCTCAGGACGCGTTCCAACAGGCCCTTCATCTGATCACCGCCTTGCTGTTGCACAAAAGAAAGCACGACCGGAATGAATTGGGTCGCCATGCTCCCATCCATCCCGAGTTGGGAGAACCCACCCGCCAAGCTGGCCAGACTGCCCAGACTGCCTCCTCCCTTACCAAACATCGACAGAGCTTTGCTCAAGAGGCCACCGCCGCCACCGCCTACACTCGGAGCGGCCTGGAGTAAGTCGTTCATACCGGGCACAACGGATGCAATCTGGGAAAACTCCGATCCTCCCAGTTTGCTTTGGGCCATTTGGAAGAGTAAACCGGCCCCGCCTTTGGCTTGATCTTCTCCTACTCCCAGGTTTGAGATCAACTGTTCGATGAGTTCCATCGGCTTACCTCCTGTTTAAAGATTCATGAACAATGATCGTGTACGCTACACGTCATCAAGTAAAAAAGCAAGAAGTATGCCAAGTAGGAACTTAAGAAAATGGGCTATTTATGCTTGTATATCAACCACATCATGTCTCAATGAAACAGGCATGAGACACAAGTGAGACACTTTATATGCAACCATATTGGCTGAGGCCATCATCCGGCGAAGACCTCTCACGGCAGGTCGTCCGCCCCTTCATCCACGACGGTGATAGGTTCCCAGGCATCACGGTGTTGACAAACTGCCCCGATCACCGCGGCGCGATCGTAGCCTAAAGCTTTGAGTTCGGTGAGGCAATCCTCCGCTTGCTCGGGCGGCACGCTGGCCAACAGGCCGCCTGCCGTCTGCGGATCGAAAAGCAGCGGGTAGTCAGGGAAAGCCGACACCACATCGAGGTCGCGCACGGCACGGCGCAAGCGAATATTTTGTGGCTGCAGGGAGCTAAAAATCCCTGCGGCAACCGTTTCTCTGGCGCCGTCGAGCCACGGAATACGGCTGAGCTGGATTTCCGCATCGACGCCGGACGCTTTGGTCATCTCCACCAAATGCCCCAGCAGACCGAAACCGGTGACATCCGTACAGGCCGTTGCTTTGTACCGGCGCAGGCAGTCCGCCCCCTCACGATTCGATTGCAGCATAGAGGCGAGCGCCGCCGTCATCCACCGGCCCTTGGCTTGCAGACGCATATCGGCGGCGAAGAGCGTCCCGGTCCCGATCGCCTTGGTCAGGATTAACCGATCTCCGAGCCACATCCCGCCCTTGCGTAGGTAGTCCAGCGGATCGGCCAGCCCATTGATCGCAAAGCCTAAGGAAAGCTCGGCCCCTTCGCTCGTATGCCCGCCCACCAGAGCGGCACCGGCCTCGTGCAGGGCCTCCTCGGCACCAAGCAGCATCTGCGCCAGGATATCCTCGACTTTGTCCTCCAGCCCATATGGGACAGTGGCGATGGCCAGGGCCGTTTGCGCCTCGGCGCCCATGGCGAAAATATCGCCGAGGCTATGGTTCGCCGCAATTTTGCCAAAAACATAGGGATCGTCCACAATGGCCCGGAAGAAATCGACCGTATGCACCATGACCTTCCCGGCCGGCACCTCGACCACCGCCGAATCATCGGGGTGCTTCAGGCCCACCAAGACATCATCGCGCTCTGCCGGCTGCACCCGTTCCAGCACGCGGTTGAGCACTGTGGCGCCGACCTTGGCGCCGCAGCCCCCACACCGCATGGCCAGCGTGGAAATCTCCTTGAGGACCTGCTCCCCGGCCAGGCCTTGGGGCAGCTCAGGCGCGGCGGCCTCTTCCATCTCGGGCAATTCGTTGTACTTGCGCATAAAGCGGCGATCGATCCAGTCTTTCCACCTCCAGACCGACCGGCCAGCCAGATAGAAACGCCCGCGCGACGCCACGGCATACTTATCGCCCGTGCTGATGAGTGCGAGCCATTGTTTCTGTGGCGCAAACGGCAGGGGTTCACGACCGCGCAAGGCGCGCCGCAGGTTCTGCTCCAGGGGTGGCCCCTGCCGCACGGCGAACACGCCCGACTTTTCCCGTGGATGGTTGTCCACCGCGGCGATATCGCCGGCGGCAAAGACGTCAGGATGAGACACCGACTGCAGGGCATCATTCACCCGCACAAAACCCTTCTCGTCAACCGCCAGCCCGGCTTCAGCCAGCCATGCGGGCGCGATAGCATCGGTCACCCAGAGGATCTCGTCGAGCGCATATGTCTTCCCATCGGAACCGCGTAAGCCGTCTTCATGCACCTCGACGACGCGACACCCCTCGTGCACCTCGACACCCCGCGACGCGAGAACGCGATGGAATTTGCCCTGCACCCGCCAGTTATGGGTGGGCAGGATCGTCGCGGTGCTGCTAAAGAGATGAAAGGCCGGTTCCATCGCACGGTGCCCGGCCTCCCGGAGCAATTGCCGCAAGCGATACTGCACCGCGAGGGTCATTTCAACACCGCCGGCCCCGGCCCCAACGACTCCGATGCGGACCACGTCGTGAGCGGCAAGAACACGAGCGGCAAGCTGCTCCCAGCGCTGCACGAAATTGTTGATCGGCTTCACCGGCACGACGAACTTATCGGCCCCAGGCACGTGGGAAAACCCAGGCGTGGAGCCGATATTCACCGACAACACGTCATACGACACGTCCGGACGGTGACGGCATTGGATGGTGCGGTTGGTCAAATCGAAACCGAGCACTTCATCGTGATAAAACCTCGCGCCGGCAAAACGTGAGAGGGGACCCAGATCGATGTGGGCATCGTCGTAATCGTAGTGGCCGGCGATAAAACCCGGCAACATGCCGGAATACGGCGTATGAACGTCACGGCAGATGACCGTCAGGCGCACGCCCGGCATCGGTTGCATGCCGAAACGTTTTAGAACCGTCACATGACTGTGGCCGCCACCGATCAGGACCAAGTCTTTCACGATAGGTGTCTGAGTCTGTTGCATGAACGCGTCCAAGTCCTGCGTACCGCAAATGAGTAAGCAGATGATAATCTTGATATTGTTAAACTTACCAGATATTTATAAGAGCTTGTGCCGGGAGTATACCGTCTTCGTTGAGATTTGCAAACACATGCGCCAGGGATGAGGTTGAGCCCTCCACGATCGTCAGCGAGGGCTCACGTGGCGCTAGGCTTGCAGCCACTAATGCTCCTGTTTGAGGATGGTTTGAATACGATGAGAGACCACAAACGGCCCGGCGGCTGTCCGCATCTTGTCACTTGCCATGGAGGACCACGGTCACAGACGTTTTTCCTCATTTCCGGGCGCCGCTGGCCTCGGCATGACGACGCCTTTCCATCATGGCACGAGATCAAGTCCCCGCCCAACCGGTCTGCGAGATGTCAATGACGACCCCATCCGGACCGCCCCACTTCATTTCGAAGTTGCGGCGGCCGCCGCCGGTGGGCGCCATGGCGCGATCCACACCCTCCCGGGTGCTCAGCTGTTCCCCCTTGCTCTTTTCGAGCTGTTCACAGGCCTGATCGAGGTCATCCACCTGGAAGCCGATGTGGTGAATCCCACTGTAGTTGGGCCTATTAGCGCCAACGTCAGCGTCTTGTTCCGTCTTCCAATTCAAGATGGCGAGGTTGATATACCCATCGGTCAGGAACACCGCGCCATTGGGGCTTGTCCGGATCTCCTCCATGTCAAAGGCTTCTTTGTAAAAAGCCGCGACGGCTGCCGGGTTTTCAGTGGTGAGGGCAATGTGCTTGATTTTCGCCATGACGTTCTCTTTCCCCTTTTGATGTGGAATGGCACTCAGATTAAGATGCGCTCATTATCGCTAGACGCCCGGCAATATCAATAGCGCCTCATGCCGCGGAGTGGTGACGTCCCGCTTGAGCGACCGGGACCGAGACGGCCGCCCGATCTCGGCTTTGACCGTTCCGCCAAATTTTCCTGCTATATTTAGTCATACGTTTTGGCTATCCATTAAGAGTCGTAACGAGCCTAAGGAATTGGATGATGCAGGAATTAAAATCATCTCTATGGCTACGAATACCAGCATTCAGCGCTCTGATGGGTCTTGTGCTTTATACGGTGAATGGGGCACACCTCGGTTTTACGCACATCCCCATCACACTTCTTGTCACGAATATGATTTGCGTTAGCGCTGGCTTATGGTTATTCCAGTTGCGTATCCAACCTCAACAGGCAGAACCAAATAATGGTGAATCTTCCGGTCAGCAGACATGGATTACGACACAGACGCGATTGGTACACATATTGGTGTATTAGACGAGTTAGGGAAAAAAGTCAGCGACATTGCCAGGAGTGTTAACCTGGCTTCGCGAGATAGAGTCGAACTCATGAATGAAACGATTGATGCGGCTCAGACTGCAGCGGATCAAGCTGCACAAAACCAAGTGGCAATAAGCAAGAGCAGTGAGAACCTGGCGGCATTGCGTTCAGATATGGATTATCTTGCTTCTCAATTAGAATCACTGATTGCCTATGTCAATGACGCGGCAGACTGGAGTGAACAATTGGTAGAACGAACCCGAGCGTTCAATCAGGAGTTCAATCGTATCGATCATATGGCTCGGTCTATCACCCAGATTTCGGATCGAACCAATTTGCTGGCGTTGAACGCAGCGATTGAAGCCGCACGCGCGGGTGAATTTGGGCGAGGGTTCGCGGTTGTGGCCGATGAAGTCAAAGGGCTGGCTCGACATGCAGGTGAAAATGCGAAACAAATTGATGGGCTCATTGGCTCCCTGGAAGGGACAGAACAGCAGATTCTGCAGGAAGCCACTGCATTTTCAAAAAAGATGAGAGCGGCATCTGAACACTCTCGGCAAGGCGAGGAGGGTGTGATGAGCGCTACCTCACAAATTAGATCTAGTATTCAGTCGATTAATGAAGTTATTATTCAAGTTTATAAAAATGCTGAAGAACGCATTGTAGAGACGGAAAAAGTTATCATGCGCATGAAAATCATGAAAGAAGGAGCAGAGAAGGCTATTGAAGGCTCAAGCAATAATATACAGGTGGGTCTCGATATTCAAGTACATGCAAGAGATATTGGTATATACATGCAGTAGGAACGATGTCATTTCGAGTTTAAAACGCATTTTTCACCTGTGCACAGGCACTCTCAAGTGGCATCAGCGCCGTGATCAACCTCAGCATGGCCCTACCATCCGATCGGGGATAGATCGATTGCGCTTTCTCCGGGCTCGTCAATGTCCGCCGTCACCCATACAGCCCCTCTGTTTGCGGATTACGAGGCGCCACAGCCCACCCAGGTCTCTGACAACGCCAGGCCAGCCGTGCTACTCATCCGGTCGCCCCGCTGTTCGGGAAAGGCCTGACCGGTGGCGACGCGGTCGTTCAACGTGAGTTGCACGCGCCGGGCCGGCACAAACACGCTGGACCAACCGAGCGGTCGTTCCGGCACACTGCCAACCGGGACGCCAGTCACAAAAGGTTCCCCAAAGTCATACCAGGCGAGGACGATTTTTTCGTGCTCATGTTCAACGGTTTCGATCCAGAAAGAGCGGCTATCACCAGACCTGGAAAAGACGGCATGGGTGACGGGAATGGCCGGGTCCGAAAACTCTCCCGAGGTGAGGATGACCTGCTGCAGCCAACGGGCCAGGGCGATGTTGTCCGCGTAAATACGGATTTCGTCGTCGGTCACGTCGCTCCTCAAGAACATCGCATGGCCAGGGCCGGCGGGTGAGATGAGCACGCGCCAATGGCTGCAACGCGTGCTCATCGGGCCATTCTCTTCCCCATGCAGGCGCATGTACTGGTTTTCTCCCGTCAGATACACGTGGTGTGGGTCTGTGCTGCTAACCATCATTCACCTCCTATGAAAAAAGGACTGAGGACTGAGGACTGAGTAAAAGACGTTTTTCCTCATTTCCGGGCGCCGCAGGCGCGGCATGACGACGCCTTTCGCAAGCTGCCAACTCATGTGAATGATCCGATCCGGCCTAGAACGCGACCCGGTAAAATGTCTGAGCCGTACTCGAGAAATACGGTGCTCTCGATCCGGTGCCCACTGCCCGCGTCGGCCAGAAACTCCGGTAAGAGATACCGATACTCGGGACGCTCCCAGAGATGATGATGCGGATCGCAAATCGGCAAATCGGGTTCGAGAATGTCCTCCTGGGTCAGCATTAACCATTGCTCGTTAAGCCCAGATGTCAGGCTCGGCATCACCGCCGGCTCCGTGCTCATGAGTTCCCTTTCGATGTCATGCCTCTACATTTGCTTCTCGAGCCCTATGACGCGGTCATGCTACTGGCGCCGTTGTCACGCATACAATGGGCCTTTATTGTAAGCGCGAACCGGGTGGGCTGTAAAGCGCCCTATCCTGCGGTTGCATTCCCTTTGCCTGACAGACTAAGCTTTTCTGAAAATGGGCGGCATCGAGGCCCCCCGGAGACCGGGGCCATGGCCTCCGGACGGTAACCTTGGGCGATGCAGGAGTTCCCCATGACATCAGTGCTGATGACTGCTGGCGCCATCGAAACCCTGGCCGATTTGCTGGCACAACTTGGTGACATTGCTCCCGAGCGGGTGCGGTTTCACCCTCTCCCGGGTACCACGACCGAGCAGGATGTGCTCGACGTGCATACTCGCCAGGGCCGACTGTGTGAACTGGTGGACGGAGTCCTGGTGGAGAAAGGGATGGAGTTTCGCGAATCGTTCCTCGCCATCGCGTTGAGCGCGATCTTATGGGGTTTCGTGAAGCCGCGGAATCTGGGTCTGGTGACGGGCGAGGCGGGTATGGTGCGTCTGGCCTCCGGCCTCATCCGTATTCCGGATGTGGCTTTTATCTCCTGGGATCGGCTTCCCGACCGGCGCGTACCAACCGAACCGATACCGGGTTTAGTCCCCGATCTCGTTGTCGAAGTGTTGAGCGCAAGTAACACTGCAGCGGAGATGGATCGCAAACGCCGCGAATATTTCGCAGCCGGGGTGCGGCTGGCTTGGTTTGTCGATCCGGTGTCG
This sequence comes from uncultured bacterium, assembly GCA_965178525.1. GTDB lineage: Bacteria > Tectomicrobia > Entotheonellia > Entotheonellales > Entotheonellaceae > CBCXVS01. The sequence continues at coordinate 19,372 of CBCXVS010000116.1, forward strand.
CGTGCTGTGGAGGTCTATACGGCCGTCAATCAATCCACCATGCTGCATGCAGAGCACACATTAGAGGGCGGTGCGGTACTGCCCGGGTTTGCCTTACCGTTGCAGGAGTTGTTTGACGAACTGGATCGCCAAGGAGGTGGAGAATAGAGCATGAGGGGACATAAGTGACCCCTCATGTATTCTCTTTTTTCGCTGTTATCTCGCCGAACCAATGGACTCTGACCCATTGATTCTTGATTCTCCTACGAACTCTCCGGCTCCGCCACGAAAACCGGTATCTGCCGTGTGGTCCGCGTCTGGTATTCCGCGTACGGCGGGTACGCCGCGACGGAGAGGTCCCAGAGCCGCGTCCGCTCGGCCGCGTCCTCAACTTCGCGCACCCGCATCGCTTGCACCATGGTGTGGTCGCGGATCTCGACAGCTGGGTTGGCGCGCAGGTTGTACACCCAAACCGGGTTCGCCGGGGCGCCGCCCATCGACGCAATGAGGACGTAGGCGTCGCCGTCCTGGACGCGCATCAGCGGGGTCTTGCGGATCGCACCGGTTTTGTTGCCGGTGTGGGTCACGATGATGACGGGCAGCCCGGTGTCGCGCAGGGTGGTGCCTTCGGTGCCACCACTGCCTTCGTAGAGTTCAACCTGGTCGCGCACCCAATCTCTGGGGCTGGGAATATACTCTGCCATGGGGATCTCCTCGATATTGGAGAGGGTAGCCGACCCTCCCGTAAGCTTCTCTACCCAAGATGACGCGTCTTGCCCGGTGCGGGCGGTGCTGTTGCCTGGACCGGGAGCCGGTGTGTCCTAGCCGGTTCGTTTCCAGCCGAGCCAGTCGCAGATCGCATCGCCCATCACCAGCTCCTTGTCGCGCCCCTGGAGCCAGGGCAGTTCTTCCGTAAACATCGTCACGCATTGCCGGTACGAGCATGGCATGCGGGTGATATCAGTGCCCCAGAAGCAGCGCTGCGGACCGAATGCGTCATAGATCTGACGGATATAGGGGTGGATGTTACGGTAGGGATAGGGCTGACTCGAATAGCTCGGCGCGCCGGAGACCTTCACCGCGACATTGGAATATTTGGCAAGTGCCAGCATCTCACCCAGATCGGCAAAAGCGGCATCATCGGTCCCGGCACTGCCGCCACCGCCGCGGCCATAGTGGTCGATATGCAGCTTCAGGCCGGGATGGCGCTCGGCGATCTGGCCGAGGTCGGCCATATGTCCGCCGCCCAGAAGGCCAATCGGCAACCCTTCCTGCTCGCATGCAGCCCAGAACCAGTCGAGCGAGCCGTCGGTCCACCAGCTCTGCTGGTGCGGCTGATTGAAGGTAAAGCGGAAGCCGAGCATGCCCGGCCGTTGCCGCCAGTTCTTGACGATGTCGAGCCGGTCCGGGCTCTGCAGGTCGAAATGTCCCAGGATGCAGAATTTGTCCGGGTATTGGCGCGCCGCGTCGACCGCCTGCACGTTGACCGCCTCGCCCAGCGTACTGGGCGGATGGATCACCGCTGCGTCGACCCCGGCCTCCGCCATCTCCGCCAAGGCGTCGTCCACCGAGTAGGTTGCGATCTGCCGGTGTTGCGCCGCCATTTTGCCGTTTTCCCAGAGGTGGATTTGTGAATCGACGATCTGCATCGCGTTCCTGCTCTTTCTAATGTGCTCACTTGTGCTCAAAAGAGGT
>CBCXVS010000117.1:0-20907 GCA_965178525.1 uncultured bacterium
GGTCAATTCGTTTCAGGCTTTTGAGTTTTTATTTCAACAAGTTGTCGCCGAATCACGGGAGGAACTTCGGACTAGACTGACTTTGATGGCATGAATATCCTGTGGGGCACATGCTGGCCCGAGGGCGCGACGATATTATCCACAACCGGTAGGACCTCGGCGGGATCACCCGCATAGCGAGTGATCTGTGCTACTTCGAAGTGGTGAAAATCGATGGTAATAAATGTCACATCGTCGTGAAAGCAATTGTCCGCAAAGGCTTGGAGATGTTGCCATAACTGCTGTGTCATGACCGTGAGGTCGGTCTCGGCCCCGTCCTGCACAAGGTGACACAAGCCTTCAATGCCAAACATGGTGCCGTTGGGAGACGTGGCCTCAATGACGCCATCCGTAACGAGTAACAGACGGTCGTAGGCCATAACGGGAATGCTGCGTTCGGTGCTGGCCCACTCATCGTCCTGGAAAACGCCTAAGAATGTGCCGGTGGCCTTTAATAACTCAATGGCGCCAGTAACTTGGCGTAAATACAGCGGGGGGGGATGTCCCGCATTGGCATAGCATAGCGTTTGGCGGCCCGGATCGTAGATTGCGACAAAGGCCGTAATATATTTGCTATCGTCAGTGAGGCGTAGGAAATCCTGATTCAAGCGAGCTAAGGTCTTCGAGGGTGAGGCCGTCTCAAGGATGTAGCGTTCAAACAGCGGTTTGAGGAGCGCGGCAACCATGGCTGCCAGGACTCCGTGGCCACACACGTCGGCAATCAAAAAGGCGGTGCGATCCTCAGAAAGTGGAATAAAGTCGAAAAAATCGCCGCCGACAGCGAGGTAGGGATGGTATGATGGCTGTACGCTGAGCCCTGTGGCGATGATATCGTTGGGGAGGAGAAAGCGTTGATATTTTCCCGCAGCTTCGATTTCGCTTTCGAGCAGATGCTTTTGCTCGGACATCCGATCGAATAATCTTTTGGCCCCTATGGCGTTTTTCACTTTCAACGGCAAGAGGATGTGCAATTCGTTCTGTGGCAGGGATTTAATAAAGTAATCGTAACATCCCAGCGCCAAGGCCCTTTCAATCGATGCCATGTCATCTAGCGAAGAATTGATGATAATGGGGATGCGGCGATACCGATCATGCGCTTTGAGTTCAACAAGGCATCCAAAGCCGTCCAGCATGGGCATCATGAGGTCCAGGATGACCAAGTCGACGCGGTGGGTTTGGATCTGCTCGAGCACGCTATAGCCGTTGTCCGCTTCGAGGAATTGATACCCATGGACGCGGAGGCACATCTTCATGAGAGTACGATTAAATTTGACATCAGCAGCAATTAAAATGGTGGGGTGCTCAAGATCCATGGTATGTATCTCATGTCCTGGGAAGTGTCCACGGGGTTGCGCATGGACTTATCGGAAGCGGTAAAATAGTTCTTAAGTATCCAACGATCTCTGCATCTAGGAAGGAGACATGAAATGACTTCTTGCTGACTGGGTACTGTCAATTTCCTGTCAGAAATACCACACGATCTGAAATCTCAATTGCCATTTGTAACAAAAAAGTGTTAGGATTTTGACACCTGCCACATTCGAATTGTGTACAGAGAGAATGGTGAAGTGGCCAAGGGGAGAGGTATGACAGCAGAGCGCATTCTAGTCGTCGATGATGAAGAGTCAAATCGCGAATTTTTGCAAGAACTCCTTACACAGGAGGGGTATGAGGTCGAAACCGCTGCAGATGGTTTCGCTGGCCTTGAGTTCCTGGCGCGTACCCCTGTCCATGTTCTGCTCAGCGACCTCAAGATACCCGAGATGAACGGAGTCGATTTAATTTGGCAGATGAAGGAGCTGTCGCCGTTTACCATTGGGATTATTTTTACCGGCTATGCCACGATCGAGACGGCCGTGGAAGCCATCAAGGCGGGCGCCTACGATTACGTCACCAAGCCCTTCCGCGTCGACGAAATTGTCGTCGTGTTGAAGCGTGCGCTGGAACATCAACGCCTCAGCCAGGAAAATGTCGGTCTCCGCAAGCAGCTCAAAGCCAAATATCGTTTTGACAATATTGTGAGTGACCACCAAAAAATGCAGGCGATTTTCGAACTCGTGGATAAAGTGTCCGATAGTGATAGTACGGTTTTGATCTACGGTGAATGCGGCACAGGCAAAGAGCTGATTGCCCGTGCGCTGCATTACAATAGAGTTGTTCCTCAATAGCATAAGATCAGGTTCCCTAGCCCAGCCCAGATGCCCACCGAATCATCCTCAAAGTGATCTTTGCGGTTGCGGAAACGCTGCACCAAAATGTTGAAACGCTTCATACCGCCGATGGCATGTTCGATCAAGATGCGAACTTGACTCACGGCATAATTCGCCGCCTGCTGCTCCGCCGTCAATTCTGGAGTCGGATTCGTCTTGCTCGTCCGGGGTTTCTTGTGTGGAATCTCAAGCATTTCGCCTTTGTAGTCCGACTGAATCCCCTGATAACCCAGGTGCACCCAAACTTCTACGTCACTAAACCGGTCTAAGTCCGGTGGGAACTCTTGTTTTAACATGCTGTAATCATGGTTGTGACCACTAAACGTACGGCCCAGAAAGACGATCCATTTATCCGGCATCGACATCACTGTATTTTTCAGCGTATGGCTTTTTTTTACCACTATAGTGTTCACGTTGGGTCGTCTCATCTTGTGACCGGCGATAGCTTCTTTCAGTCGCATCAATAATCAGTTGATCCACACCTGACAACGCCTCCCTCAACGACTCTGGGGTCTTCAACTCTCGATAAGGCATGAGGTCTAACTGCACTAACGTGTCATACAGGATGGGAGAGAGCTTATGGAGATTTTCATTCGCTTTCGAACGTACCATACCAAATTGTGCACCAAGAACATCAAACGTCGGATACGTCTTGTAATAATATAGAACGAACAGGAGTTTGTCTGACAGAGTGGGTAATTTGCCTTTGATACCTGCACCCGGCTTTCGGCTGCGTTTGCCAGCTTGGACACCCTCCTCATAGCGTTTTTGCTGAGCCTGTTGATAGACGTGGCTGAAGGCGGGCAGCAAGAAGTCAAATTGCGTCTGAGACACACCGGTTAAGGCTTTCATCTGCCGATCATCTCGGATAACCAATGACCTGGCTGGGCTCCCTCCATCGTTTGGGGGAGGATAGCCTACCTCATTAACTATTGGGGAACAACCCTAATAGCTATCGTCAGGATAAGCCGTTGATTCCGATCAACTGCGGCGCCATTCCTGAGGAATTACTCGAAAGCGAATTGTTCGGCTATGAAAAAGGCGCCTTTACCGGTGCTGCGTCCTCGCGTATTGGTCGCTTCGAATTGGCTCATGGGGGCACGCTCTTTCTCGATGAAATCGGAGAGATGAGCCCGGCCCTGCAGGTCAAGCTTTTACGTGTGTTGCAAGAACGGGAGTTCGAACGCGTTGGCGGTACGCGTACGATCAAGATCGATGTGCGTATCATCGCGGCCACCAACAAAGATCTGGAAACCATGGTCGCCAACCAACAATTCCGTGAAGACCTGTTTTATCGCCTCAATGTCATTCCGATCTTTGTGCCTCCGCTCCGAGAGCGTCAATCGGATATTGGGTTATTAGTGGCGTACTTTATCCAACGCTTCAATGCCGAAAAAAAGCGCCAAATCGAGGGGATCATGCCAGAAGCCCTCGACTGGCTCTATAGCTACCATTGGCCTGGGAATGTGCGTGAGCTGGAAAACGTGATTGAGCGGATTACCATTCTCAAAGGCAATGGCATGATCGCGCCGAGCGATTTGCCGGAGAAACTGAGCCGCTCTTTTGGTAAGGGCATGGTGCCCAATGTCGACGTGCCTGACGAAGGGCTCGATTTTGATACGGTTGTGCAAACGTTTGAGAAACAGCTCCTCACCAAGGCCCTGGAGAAGACTCAAGGTGTCAAATCCAAAGCCGCGGAGCTGCTCCATATGAATCGCACGACACTTGTTGAGAAGGTGAAAAAGCTGCGCCTCGAAGCATAAGGCTGATCGCGTCATTTTCCTTCCGATTCACCCGTTTACTTGTCATCTTTTTGACATTATTTGTCGCGTCTTCTGGCATCATCGTAGGGGAGAACCGCCTGATTTTCTCTGTCTGCCCTGCGCTTGTCCGTGACTCTTGCTCTCTGACGGGGTGCTCACACTGCTGGTACGCTTCTTGCTCTCTTCTCGGTACCATATCCTGCAGACCGATGGCCTTGTAGAACCGCTCCAGCTTCTGACTCTCTGCTGTACCAGCTTCTGGAAGGACCGGAACCCGTGAGCCCATCAGAGCGTCGCTCCCGTTACCTTGCCCTTTTACAATCTATTGAGCCCATTCAGGCCAAGGGTAGTGTCCAGCAGGTAAGCGGCATGATGATTGAGGGCCAAGGTATCCAGGCCCCCCAGGTGACCTTTGCGATATTTATCCCCGCTATGCCCGTGCCGCGATCAAAACGGAAGTGGTGGCTTGCACAGCCGAGCATGTGCTCCTGATGCCGCACGGCCATATACGCGGCATACATCCGGGCAGCCTGATCATTCACCGTGGAGAAAAAGCCACGATACCTGTTTCCTTAGCCATGATCGGACGCGTATTCGATGGAGCCGGGGTCTTGATCGATGGGAAAGGTTCTCTGCCGGAAGAAGACGTCTACCCTATCTACCATGTACCACCTCGTCCCGTCGTGCGACGCAGTGCACGTACGCCTCTGAAGCTGGGCGCAGCTGCCATGGAGGATGTGCTGAGCTGTAGACAAGGCCAGCGGGTTGTACTGTTGGCCAGAGCAGGGAGTGATGTGCAAAGACTTGTTGCGGCCACGGCGCGTCATGCACAAGCGGCTGTGAACGTGGTCGCGCTGGTCGGCGTGCAGCCTCAGCAGCTCCGGGACGGTATCGAGCGATATCTTAGCCGGGCAGGACACGAGAAAACGGTCATCGTGGTATCGACAGCCGAAGAGCCGGCATTGATGCGCTTACGTAGCGGATATATTGCCACAACGATCGCCGAATTTTTCCGCGATCAAGGCTCCCGAGTGCTCTTAATACTCGACTCGCTGACGCGTCTGGCAACAGCACAGCAAGAAATCGGACAAGCTATCGGAGAGCCGCTGATAGCCGGCGGCTACACGCCATCGGTTTTCACGCTGCTGCAGCTTTGCAATCGTGTGGGGACGCTGGCAGGAACAGGCAGCATTACCAGTCTCTACACCATGCAGATTGCCTACGACGAAGGGGATGACCCTCTCGTGGCGGTCACATGCGCTATAGTAGAGGGCCAGATCCTCGTATCGCCGGAAAACGATGCGGTGGTTCGTGATGTGGCAAGCGAACAGCAGTTGCGTGCGCTCTTTGACGGCGCAGCAGAAAACGAGCAGAACGGGGGGCCACAATGGGCTGAACCAAGGTGAGTTCGTATGGCGCTCACACTGCTAACGGACTTCTGCCAGTGTGGATTAGAGCCTATACCATTGCCCGGTGAAGGACCCGAGCACATGCGCCAAGTCTTGAGTCAAGAAGAGGTAAATGCTTTGCTAGGCGGCATCGGGACAGGTGAGGTCGAGGCTGTCAGCCGCACTGCACGGCCGGCGTGTGACACCGCTTGGTGGCACGCTCTCTTACGCCACCTGGAAACACTTGAAGTTGAAATCACTTTCGAACTGGAAAACACCGAGATTGACGTGGATACGCTCATGCATCTGCAAGTAGGCGATATTATCCTGCTAGATCAAGATCGCGACAGCGATATACTCGTCAAAGTCGAAGGCGCCCCGAAGTTCAAAGGCACGCTCCGCACGATCAGACAGAACCAAGCGCTCGAAATTACTGTCCGTCTCGCATTACCCGCAGAGGAGGGAGAACATGCGTGAGACAAATCCTCAGCCTGCTCCTCTGCCACAGGCGCCTCATCTGGCGAAGAGCGCAGGACAGATGTGGGAAGACAACGTCAACCAAGGAGATAGGTTTGAACATGTACGTTTCCTGCAGGATATCCCTCTACAACTCACGGTGGAGCTGGGACGGAAACGTTTGTTGATACAGGATCTCTTACAGTTGCACGAGGGGGCGGTGATTGAGCTGGCGAAGCATGTTGGAGAGCCCTTCGAGATCCTAGTGAATCACAAATTGGTGGCATATGGGGAGGTCGTCGTCATCAACGATAAGTTCGGGGTCCGTATTACGGATATTATTAGCCTACCGGAACGTACACAACCGTCACCCTAAGTTTCTGTCCAAAATCGTGAGTGTATCTTTCCGCAGCCTCGCTTTCTCCTCGATGCATCTCTGTTGCCTCTTGCACAAGGTGGCGATTGAACCCATGGCGCATACCGTGCCGTCGCATGGAACTCGGATGACTGGTGCGAAATTTGACACAACCTGTTGTGATTTTTGACGCCTAGCGCCTCCCAAACTCAACGCCGTCACGCCTCTGTGTGGATCGAAGCCTGGGGCGGGGGCCGGTAGGACACGTGTCTTGCTGACACTGATATCCGGCGGCGGCATACAACGACGGGGACAAGATGGGCGTCATGAGACCGTATTGTCCTTTCGAGCGACGTCTGTCCGCGGTTTCGAGTCAAGATGGCAGAAAGTTTGCATAAGGTTCTACTGGTTGAATGCATGGTTGCAAATTCAGCAGAGGATAGATGATTTGAGCATGAAGACGTCGTATTGACATGAAGCCGTGACCGTATGACAAGAGGACACACCGGCAATATGGAGGAGCAAACCCGCACCGTGCTTCGGCTGGCTGGCGTCACCAGACCTCACGAGCCCGCACACCTCAGGCGTGACCCGCCCCCTCTGGCGCTGCAAACGGATGTCCGGGTTCTCTCCTTCACCAGTGGGAAAGGAGGTGTGGGTAAGACGCACATTGTGGTGAATCTAGCGTATGCTCTGCAGCAGCTAGGAGCACGGGTCATGATTTTGGATGCGGATCTGGGTTTGGCAAATGTGGATGTGCTCCTTGGCTTGACTCCGCGCTTTAATATTCAACACGTACTCGAAGGGCGAAAGACCCTCACGGACATTTTGGTGCGCGGTCCGGCCGGCATGACCATCCTGCCTGCCAGCTCGGGCGTGCACGATGTCGCGCATCTCACCGAAGTGCAACGCTTTCGTCTTTTAGATGCCTTGGATGCCTTACAGGGCGATCTTGATTTTCTTCTCGTCGATACCGGCGCCGGCATCTCGGCCAATGTTATCTATTTCAATATCGCAGCCCAGGATATCGTTATTGTGGTCACTCCCGAGCCGACGTCACTGACGGATGCTTATGCGCTGATCAAAGTCCTGGCGACTCAATACGCCGAGAAATATTTCAAAGTCATTATGAATGATGTTGCGAACGCGGACGAAGCTAAAGAAGCCTTTAGCCGCTTGAGCATGGTCACCGAGCGGTTTCTTCATATTTCTCTCGACTATCTTGGATTGATTCCCCATGATGCCGCGTTTTCCCGGGCTGTACGGCAACAACACGCCTTGTTGGAACTCTATCCCGCGTCGCCGGCCGCTCGCTGCTTTTATCACTTGGCTCAACGCGTACTTGATATCCCGGGTAGCTCCCATCCGAAAGGCAATATTCAGTTTTTTTGGAGACGACTTCTGACCGGGCATCCGCAGCCCTCTTCCGAGGCGCTCCAGACCGTACATAGCGGATTTGACGACTTAGGCGACAAAGGAGTAGTGACATGAGTGATAGCCCCAGCGGCTCCGTGAAGGAGGCGAAGCGGATTACGCACCGCGAGAAAGAGCATCTCATTCTGGAGTACGCGCCTACCATTAAATATATCGCCCAACGGATTGCAGATCGGTTGCCGCCACACATTAGCATCGAGGATCTGATCAATGCTGGCGTCATCGGACTCATCGATGCCATTGAAAAATACGACCCGGGTCGGGATAACACGTTCAAAACCTACGCGGAATTTCGTATTCGAGGCGCCATGCTCGATGAATTGCGGGGGCTGGATTGGGTGCCACGCTCCGTACGGCAAAAAGAAAGCGCGTTGGAACGGGCGTACGAAGAATTAGAACGCCGGCTGGGACGGTCCGCTACGGATGAGGAAGTCGCCACAACGCTCGGCATCAAGCTGCATGAATTCTATGAGTGGTTGAATCAAGTCAAGGGCGTGTCATTATTGAGCCTGGAAACGCTTGGCATGCGCGCAGCCGATGGCGAGTCGATCAATCTTCTCGAGATTCTTCCCAGCGATGATACCAAGAGCCCGCCACAAGTATTCCAAACCCATCGCCTGAAAGAGATTGTGGCTCGGGCTATCGATGACCTTCCTTATCAGGAAAAAATCGTAATTTTTCTTTATTACTATGAAGAACTCACGATGAAGGAAATTGGAAAAGTACTGGAAATTACCGATTCACGTGTGTCACAAATCCATACGAAAGCTATTCTGCACTTAAGAACAAAACTTAAAATCTTACGGGAGGAATGAAAATGAAATATAAAATAATGTTGATTTTAAGTATCTGGACAGAATTATCTTTATGTATTTCTTCAGAAGAAAACATAAATTTAATTTTGTTTCAGTACTTATCAAAATTCATAATATGATTGGCAGTATGATCCTGTATCACGTGAATTGATATACCAGGAGGTACCTCGAAGTTCCGTAGATGTGTTGAGGAGCTGGGAGGAAAGATAGGAGGTCAGTACCCTATGGCTTGCAATAGCGTACATCAGAGCAATACATTGTCTTGTGAAGGAGGCAACAACCAGCGAGACCAAGAGCGAATCTATGAAGACCCACAGGGCGTGCGCGCTGTGGGCAAAGAGACCATCGCGTTCCCTTCCCGAGCCGCAGCGACACAGCAGGCCCGAGAGGTGATACACGAGGCGCCGGAGATTCGTAAGGAGTTGGTGGCGCGACTACGTGATGCGTTTCACGTGGGCACACTTATGCTAGACAGACACGTGTTGCCGGAAAAGCTGATTGGTATGCAGCTCAATGACTTGCGCTCTGCGGCATGAGCCTGTACGGACGATACACGCACGTCGTCAAAGGAAATGGCAGAGAGCAAGGTGTGACGAGCGCAGGCGCGTGAGGACACTGCTACGACGATGCGGCCGGGGCGATAGGGTGCACGATCACATGCTCGTCATTGAGCTTACTGAAAAGAGAATGCCATGCTTGTCCTGACAAGGAAATCCGGTGAAAGTATCACGATCGGTGATGATATTCGCGTCACGGTAATGGCGGTGAAAGGCAATCAGGTCAAGATTGGCATCGAAGCACCGTCCGAAACCAAAGTATATCGAGAAGAAATCTACATCTCCCTGCACGAGATACAGCGTAAGGTTGAGGAACCGTTTGACACACAAGAGCGCGAGGTATAGGCTGTGATCACGTTATCGTGGCGCCGGCACGCGGGGGGCGTGCCCATGCCGGCGCCACGATAAAATGCAGTCGCCGCTCGTCTCGATGGAAAGTGTCAGGCCGCATGGATACTTCAGCCTCGCTCTCGGCAGGCTTCACGCGCACTCCCATACGCGGGTGGGCGGTGGCCTTGCTGTCTCGGCTGCAGCAGAGTAATGTTGCCGTCATCTCGTATTCCTTTGGGATGTTTCTCCCCTTCATCCGGGAAGACTTACACCTCTCCCCCTGGCAGGCGGGGTTGCTGCAGGGTACCTGGTGGGTCAGTTCGGCTCTCCTGTCGCTGCCGTGTAGTGTCATCTTTTCCCGCTTCCGTCCCGTGCTATTAATTCTCGTGTCCCTGCTGCTTGGCGTGCCGTTCCTTGTGCTGCAAGGGTTTGCCTACACCTTCGGCGTCTTACTGCTGGCGCGGTTTGGCTTCGTGCTCAGTAATGTCCTAGCCACACCAGCCCGTCCACTCATCCTGCAGCAATGGATTGCTCCGTCCCAGTATGCCCTGGTACTAGCCGTAGGTCTGTCTCAGCACAGTATTGTGCTTGCCACGGTCATCAGCACGAGCGCATTCCTGATTGCCGCGGTGGGCAGTTGGCAGGCGGCCTACATGATCCTGGCCGTCTTCTACGGGTTGCAAACACTCGCCTGGATGGTCGTGGCGCGGGAGCACCTGGCGCCGGTCAAAGGGCTGCAGCAAGCCCTGCAAGCGCCTCAGGACACCCCCATCCGGGCCCTCTGGATCTACCCCCAGGGTTGGCTCGTAGGCGTAACGATGTTTGCCCTGTCCGCCACCTGGACGGCCCTGGTGACGTTCCTGCCGACGCTCTTGTTGGAGGAACGCGGCATGCCGTTGACGATGAGCGGACCCCTGTTGGGTTTTCTCTACTATGCGCTGATCCCGTCCTCGCCGCTCGGGAGTTGGCTCGCGAAGAAGGTGCCGAATCGTCAACGCTTGCTCTGGATTCCGGCACTGTGTAACGTGATATTCGGTGTTGCGATTGTCTATACGGCATCGCCGTGGCTGTTGATGATCTTACTCACCGGGACGGGGGTGATCTGGATCGTGTCACCCATTATGGAAGTGTTGCCATTCGAATTTCCGGGGATTCGCCCCCGTGAAGTGGCCGTCATGGCCTCGTTGATCCGCACGTTGATGGGGCTCGGGTTCGCCGCTGGTCCGATGGTGACCGGATGGGTGACGCAACGGACGGACTCGCTCCAAACCGGACTTCTGGTGCTCTGCGTTTTGACCGGTGTGGGCGTCATTGCCGGGTGGCTCTATCCGAGTCAACCGCAGGGCATAGAGGCCACTGACATGGCGTGTTGATCGCGATCTAACCTATTGCCTCGAAGTGAAGGAAAGACATGATGCTACTTTCTGAACGCCGTGAACGGTATCGTCAGGTGTTGGCTGGCGCCACCTGCGTCCATCCCGCCTCGGTTTTTGACGCGATGTCGGCCCGCATAGCGGAGTCGCTCAGATTCGAGATCGGTATGTTTGCCGGGTCGATTGCCTCTGCCACGGTCCTGGGAGCACCGGATCTCGTCGTCCTCACACTCACCGAATTCGCCGAGCAAATCCGGCGCATTACCCGGGGCAGCAACCTCAGCCTGATGGTGGATGCCGACCACGGTTACGGCAATGCCCTCAACGTCATGCGTACGGTGGAGGAATTGGAAACGGCTGGCGTGTCGGCCCTGACCATTGAAGATACCGTCTTGCCCATACCCTTTGCCGGGGAAGGAGCGGGTCTGATTTCTCAACTGGAGATGGTCGGCAAGCTCCGAGGCGCAGTGGCAGCCCGCCAGGATCCGACCCTGGTCATCATTGGCCGTACCGCTGTCTTGCGCTACGTTAGTCCTGAAGAAGCACAAGCGCGGGTCAAGGCGTATGCGGCAACCGGCATTGACGCCCTGTTTCTGACGGGAACGAGAAATTGGGAGCAGTTGGAGGCTATCCGTCAAGCCACCACCTTGCCCTTGCTGTTGGGAGGCGCGCCGCCCGAGATGGCCGATCCTGCTCGTCTTGCGGCCCGTGGCGTGCGCATCGCCCTGCAGGGCCACATGCCGTTCTATGCCGCTGCTAAGGCCGTCTACGACACCCTAAAGCATCTCCGGGACGGTGGTTCTCCTGCAGACCTGGGCGACAAAGTCGCCTCGGATGATCTGCTCAACATTGCCTTGAAGCGAGGCGATTACGCCCGTTGGCAGGGTGATTACCTACAGTAAGGCGAACCAAGCAGCTTGCTCTACGGCGCTAAAGCGCCTCCATGACGCACCCCATACACACGCGGCGGCGCCAGCGCCGCCAACTTCTTAAGCCATCATCAGCGAAGCATCAGGGACACGATGTCATCGACAATCCTTAGACGCAGCAGGCACAACGATGTATACGGCACAAAATATTAAAACCATGGTGAGTCACTATTGGAGTGGCCGGGCTGCCGAGTTCGACCTCGGCCCAACCCACGCGATTCAAAATGAAGCACAACATCATGCTTGGCTGGCGCTTTTACAGCAAGTGGTGGGGCCACCACCGGTCAAGGTCATGGATGTGGGTTGTGGGACGGGTTTTCTGGCCATGCTCCTGGGGGAACTGGGTCATACGGCCATGGGGATCGATCTCTCCGAGACTATGCTGGCCAAAGCGCAGCACAAAGCGGCGCACGCGGGGTTGAACGTTACCTTTGGTATCGGAGATGCGGAAGCGCCGCCGCATGAAGGCGCACCTTATGATGTCATCATCGAGCGGCATGTCATCTGGACGTTACCGCAGCCTCAGGCCGCACTACGTGCCTGGCACGCCTTGCTCGCCCCGGGTGGCCGCGTCATATTGATTGAAGGTATTTTCGACATGCCGAGCCACGAGCATACCATCTACAAAGACATTCAGGCACAACTCCCATTCTACGGCGGGCATCCAAGTGATGCCCTCGTCGCATGCCTGGAAACAGAGGGTTTTGTTGAGACGGCGGTCACACCGCTGATGGATGCTGCCCTGTGGACCGAACCGTCAGAATGCCCCCGGTTTATGGTGACAGGGCAGCGCCAGCGCTAGTTCAGAGGAGCCCCATAGCATGCCAGGCAGGCACGCTGGCGCACAACGCTACCAGCGTGATTAGCGCATAGGCCAGCGCCGCGGGCCGCGCCTGGGCGTGATTGAACAGCTCGCCCCCGGTGCCGTGGTACAGAGCTAGATAGACGGCGCTCTGGTACGGCAGGAAAAAGCTGTTACAAGCTATCAGGGCCACGAGCCCTACGATCAGCGGATTGATACCCGCTGCGCCTGCGACCGGCGCCAGCGCAATGGTTAGGAGAGAAGCAGCGGCCGGCCAGCGGATGACAAAGCTCACGGCGAAACAGAGTATGGTCATCGCGGCGACGAAAAGAATCGGGACGCCTGCCAAGGCGCCTACGGTATTAATCACAAGGTGGCCAAACCAGGGATTGAATTGCGTGTGGGCAAGCACTTGAGATAGGCTGGCAAGAGTGCCGAATAGCAGGACAAAATTCCAATTCACCGTACGGAGCGTTTCGGTCGTTAGCACGCCCGCCATCGCTAGGACCGTGAGCGCCAGCACCGAGACCCAGGCCGGATGCACGCCGTGCCATGGCTGTGTGATGAAGCCCAGCAGTAGGGCGCTCCCCACGATGAACGCGGCCCGTTCGTTGCAGGACGGCGGGCCAAGCAAGGCCCGTTGCACCTCTAAGAGGCCGGAGCGTCCCCTCGTTGCTTTCTCAGCGTCCGTGCGCGGGCGGTAGAGCCACAAGATCGCGGTGATGAGTCCCAGAAAGAGGATGGCATTGGCCGGCGCGGCGCTGACCGCCCAGGTAACCCAGTCCAGGTCATGGCTGATACTCGCCGGCAGCACCGCGAGGATGAGGACGGCGGTGGTGGAACTCGTGAGGAAAGTGGCCGCCATTTGCCCAAAGCCAATCAGTGCAGCCATGGCCAGGCCAGCGGCGCCTCGCGACTGTGGCGCATAGCCCAGCGCCGCTACCATCTCGGTCAGCGCGGGGGCGATGAGGGTGACACGCCCTAGCGCATTCGGGACTGCAGGTCCTGTCAGGACACCCGCGAGGCTGAGCGCCAACACTTGGCCTAGGAAACCCCCTCACGTGTGGGCGACAGTCCATAAGCCGAGGCGATACAGCAGACCGGACGAAGAGATAGCGGTTCCGACCACGAGGACACTGACGACCAGTATCCAACTTGCCGAGGCAAAGCCGCTCAGCGCGATGGGGGTTGGCGCCACGCCGCCGAGTACCCAGACGCTGGCCAAAAGGAGCGCCAATATCCCTTCCGGAAGTGCGCCCAGCGCAAACAGAGGTACAACCGCAAAAAGCGTGACTAAGGCGTGCCAACCCGTGGCCGCGAGACCATCGGGAGGCGGCACGACCCAGCCTACGAACAAAGTCGCCACGGCAAGACCGCCGCCAAGGAGACTCCGAGGCAGACGTCGGCGCTGGCGTGAAGACGGCGCCGCCCGTATCGATTCGTCCTCGATGGTTGCTTCCGGTATCGCTACTCCGTCAGCCTGAGACGGCACGCGGTTGCCACTCAGCTGGGCGTTACCCTGAAGCACATGATGGCTGAGGATCCCGGCAATTGACAGCAAGACGCCCGGTTCTTGATGGGTCAATTCGATGAAGCGAGACCGCTCTAAACGGAATACTTCTCCTTCTGTGTCCGCCTGGATGGTGGCGGACCGTGAGCGATTGGTGAGTAGGGCCATCTCGCCAAAAGCCTCGCCGGCTCCAAAGGTATGCAGCCACGTGGGTTCATCGTCGTCCGGGGACGAGGCATAGGCGCTGCAAGAGCCACTGATAACGAGATAGAAGGCGTCTCCCGGGTCGCCTTCGCGAAAGATGACTTCCCCGCTTGTAACGGGAACGATTTCGAGATGTGCGGCGAGTTTGGCAAGCGTGATACGATCGATGCCTTCAAAGAGTTCGACCCTGCTAAGCAGGTCTGTATACGAAAGCGTGAGTAACTGGCTCATCGATCATTGATTCCCTTCTGTACAAGTATGGTAGGCCGACCTGATTCATGCTGCTTAATTTTCTTCGGTCAGATTGCAACGCTGCTACACACAATTATTTCCCGCAGGGAGCGAGAAAATCCACCGAATGCCCATTGCGGAATGCGGAATGCGGAATTGAAGGGGAGGAATGTGGGGGCGTTACCACGCATTTAACGTTGCCGCGCGACGATGAAGTGGTTGTGATAGATGCGTGCCGTGCATTGCATGTGATGTGTCATATCACGGAAAAGGGGTGACGACAGCTCGGACTCTTCCCAGTAACCCATGCGCCGCGCTAAAAAGGTGCTTTCCTCAGCCTCAGGAGGAGGCAACACTAAATCACGGGCATGGCCGCGCACAATACGCAGCGCATCAATGAGATGGCGCAGGAAAACGTAGGCATCCCGCAACTGCCGGTATTCGGAGCGACGAAGCCGGCCTGCCGCATGCAATACATGCAGCGCTTCGAGCGTGTTTGACGTCTGTAGCGCCGGCGTGTTGGCCCCATGCATGAGTTGGAGATACTGCACGGTGTACTCGGTGTCAATCAAACCGCCGCGACTGTATTTGGCATCGATTGTCCCAGGCGTTACGAGTTCATCGATCTGCCGCTGCCGCAGGCTGACGGACGCGTCCAAATCGACCGGAGCCGCACTGTACACGAAGGCGTCGCGCATGGCTTCGATATCGTGTCCTAAATCGGCATCTCCTGCGACCCAGCGCAGTTTAATGAGGGCTTGGCGCTCGAAGGGCATGGCATTGCCCTCAGAGCGATAGTAATCTCGAAACGCTTCCACACTCGTGGCCAGCGGTCCCTTTGAGCCAAAAGGCCGTAGGCGCAAATCGATCTCAAAAATCCCCGACCGCCGTGTCACAATGAGGTCGAGCAGTTGCCGCATCAGTTTCTCGGCGTATTCGCTGACGGCAATCTGGTCTGGCCCGCTCGTTGTTCCTGACCCACGGTAGATACACATCATTTCGATGTCAGACGCATAGCCCAACTCGCGCCCACCGAGTTTTCCCAGCCCGCACAGCGCCAGGGCGCACGGCCTGCCATCGGCCAACATCGGCGCGCCATAACGTTCGTGCAAGATGTGCTGCGCCAGCTCAAAGGCGCCGGCCACGACCACTTCCGCCAAGTCCGTGAGTTCCTCGGAAAAGAGGCCGAACGGAAGTTCCGGATATAATAAATGCCGCATGTCGATGCGGAACATTTCGCGATCTTTGAAGGTATTGAGACCGTCTTTGCGCGCTTCGGCCGTGGACGCCGTCCGCATGACATGCCGCCAGCGGGTCGTCAATTCCTCCTTGTCCACGCTGTGGCTGGTTTCCGTCGTCTCCTTGAGGACCGGTAACAGCGTGGCATATTGCTGGCGCAGGAAATCTTCCCAGAGAAAATCGCTACTCCCAAGCACCGTGGCCAAGGCTTTGAGACTCCCGGCTTCCCAAAGCCATGGGAACGTGTCACTAAATGAGCCGTCGTCTGCCAGGCGGTCCATGAGTTGGTCGAAATACCGCAAGGCTTTGACCGGATCCGGAGCACTGGTGAGAAAGTAGGTGAATTGCTTGATCAAGGTGACGATCAACTGTAATTCGCTTAACCCCTGCGGCGAGACGATCTTGCCGCCACGGCGCCAGCCCAGGTCGAGGCGGTCCTGGATGCGGCCTTGATGGCTGTGAATGCTGACACGATGAATGTACATATTCCGCATGGCCAGTGCGTTCGAGAGGCTGTACAGAAAGCCGGGGGTGTCATCCGCCGTGATATGCACCCGGGTCCAGTCTGCTGAACTCTCGTTGTCAATACGGATGTCCACGGGCAGCAGACGCTCGGCAAAGGGACTCTGCGAGGTCCGGATCGCATGGATGAGCTGAGAGTTCAGCGTGTCGCGCGCCTGTTGTAGCTGGCCCTGGCGCAGCCATTGGATGAGCGCGGCGAGCTGATCGATAAAGGCATCCTGAGTGGTCGCATCAAAAGGGTGCTCGGGCGTGTATTCGACCGCAAAAATATCCATGATCTTGCCGCCATCCGTATGGCCCCATGGCGTAGTGCGGCCAGGACCACAATGATAGCTAAAGACTTGACCTTCTCGGATGTTGAGGCCGTAGGCGGCCATTAAGCCGGTGATCACCGAAAATTCTCCGAAGTAGTCATAGGCCGCCAGCAGGATTTCAACACAACGAGCGGGCTGTGGCGTGACGTGAACCTGCACCGGATGCGCACGATCCACCGTGCTCAACAAGGTGATATGGGCCGCGATCTGGGCCGTGGTAAATAACTCGAAATACTCGGCGTCGAGCTGCGTGAAGATCTCATCGATTTCCTGTGGATCGATGTCTGCGCAGCGCTGTCTCACGTCGTGGCGCAGTGTCTGCTGCGCCATAGCGTCTCGGGCATTGTCCTCACCGCTCATACATGACCTCTTTATCTTTATAGGATGTCTTCATCGGGAAAAGATAGGAGAAAATCGGTGAGGGATGGGTCTTCAAAAGCTCGTGTGAAGATGGCATGTACGGTCTCCGTGCGTTCGAGATAATCCTGATAAAACGCTTCCCAAGAGGGGAACTCGCAGAGCCGCGCCAGCCGCAGCCGTTGGGCCTCACCGCGGGGCAAGGTGTGGGTTTGGGAGCCCTGCTCCATCTGCAGAAAATGCTCCACACGGCGCAGATAGCAGTAGGTCTGCTGCAAGGCGGTTGCGACCTCGTCAGGCACCAGGCCGACTTCACGCAGTTGTGTCAATGCCCGTAACGAGTTGCGTGCTTGTAACTGGGCCTGGCGTCCGGCAAAGAGTAACTGCAGGATCTGAATGAAAAATTCGATTTCCCGAATGCCGCCCAAGCCGAGTTTCACGTTCGTGTGGGTCTGGGCCTTATCCGCAATCTGGGTATCGATCTGGCTTTTGATGTCCCGAATACGCTGGATGCCTTCGGGATCGAGATGGCGCTGGTACACAAAAGGATGAATGAGCGCCAAGAAAGTCTCGCCCAACTGACGGTCTCCGGCAATGGGCCGGGCTTTGAGCAGAGCCATTTTTTCCCAGGTCTGTCCCAAGCGGGTGTAATACGCCTCATAGGACAGCAACGACAAGGCGAGCTGGCCTTGCGTGCCGTTGGGCCGCAGACGCATATCGACGCGAAACGCTTGCCCGTCCGGCCCCTTGCCCCCAATCACATTGATGAGGCGGCGCGCGAGTGTGATAAAGTATTCGTGATTTGAAATGGGATTCTGCCACGTGCCGTCACGCAGGATACCCGTGGTCTGGCCTTCATATGACGTGTAGACGTACATGAGGTCGATGTCAGAGGAAAAATTCAATTCATACCCGCCCAGCTTGCCCATGCCAATGACGCAGAAGTGACTCGGCTGCTGCGCGCCGGCGTCATCGGTATAAGTGGGCGCGCCGTATATGGCGCCCAGCCAACGCTGACAGGCATCGAGGCCGGCCTGCACCACACAGTCGGCCAGGGCTGACAGGTCAGCCGTGGTCGTTTCCATATCGGCCAAGCCGTTGAGGTCCCGGGCGCCGATGCGCAAGAGGTGCTGATGTGTGAAGGCGCGTAAACTATCCGTGACCTCGGTTTCCTCTTCTTTACCGTACAGCAGATGCGTCAGTTGCTCGGTCAGGGCTTCCGGGCTGGGCGGTGGCGCCCAGAGGGCCTCGTCTAGGAGCCAGAAAAGCCACTGCGGACGGCGGCAGACCATATTGCTGAGAAAGGATGAAGCGGCAAAAAGCATCAGGGTGCATGGGAGCGCTTGCGGGCGCCGTTGCCATACGTCCCAGAGGGCTGGCGGCTCGGGAAGCAAACTGACATAGTGTAACAAGTTATTCATAGCGCGTGGCGCATCCGCCATGACCAATAACGCCTGAACAAATCGCCGGAGGTGTTCAAGCGGCGCGAGATGGTCTGTAGTGCCGCGCAATAGCACCGCCAAATCCGCCTCCAATTGCGGAACGTCTTGGCTCTGGGGGCATTCCCTCACCACGGCAGCGATGTGGTTCTGCTGTTCGGGGCTCATTGCACCATCTATCATGTACCATCTCCTGATCAAAGGTTACCATATTCGCGGCCATTTCGGGCTGTCAACGATCACGTTTGCGCGCCCGATCGAGCCGCGTCCTGTTGGCGGTAACCCGATGTGCAACCCTTTACAGGGGACTTGGAAGGGGCTAAGGTAAGTGCCCGAACAGAATTAAATTCATATTTTTCCCCTGGAAAAACGATGTCGCTCATTTTGTCCAGGAACTTAGAGCCCTGTACCATTTACAGGCAGGATACAATCAACTGACAGGAGGAGGCAAGCCCATGGCAGACATTGGCACTGGCAGTATACAGGCCAATGGCATCACATTTCATTATTTGACTATGGGGCAGGGGCCGCTGGTGCTGTGTATGCACGGCTTTCCGGACCATGCCCATACCTACAGCGCCTTGCTCCCGCTCCTGGCAGAAGCCGGTTTCCGGGGCGTGGCGCCGTTTATGCGAGGCTATGCCCCGACGAGCCCGGCGCCGGATGGGCGTTATCAAGCGGTGTTGCTGGCGCAAGACGTGGTCGAGTTGCTGGAGGCATTCAGCGCCGAACACGCCTTCCTGGTCGGCCATGATTGGGGCGCCCAAGCGGTGTACGGCGCTGCCGTCTTGGCCCCGGAGCGGATTGAGAAGATCGTCATCCTCGCCGCGGCTCATCCGGCGGCGGCGCGTGGCGACTTGGCCCATCGATATGAGCGGCTCAAGGGTACCTGCCATGCGTATTTCTTCCAAATGCCGTTTGCAGAACAGGCGGTACAGGCGAACGATTACGCCTTTCTTGAGAGTTGGTGGCGGGATGCGTCGCCTGAGTTTACGCCACCGGCCGAGATGATGGAACGTCTCAAAGCGACCTTTCGACAGCCCGGTGTCCTAACGGCGGCGCTGAATTATTACCGCCATACGTTTCACCCCGGCCATCACGATCCGGCCTTGCAGCCGCTGCAGGAGCGCGTCCGGACTGCAGCCACGCCGGTGCCGACCTTGGCCATACATGGCACGAAAGATCGCCCCGGCCGCTTGGAAGCATTCGAGACCATGGATGATCTCTTCTCCAATGGCCTGGAAAAAGTGATTCTCCCGGGTACCGGCCACTTTCTGCATCTGGAACGGCCAGAGGAGGTCAACCGTCGTATTATCGCTTTTTTGAGGACTGAGGACTGAGTAGGAAGATGAGGACGGAGGGGGGAGAAGAGGGGAGGCTGTCATGAGGGTCGATCCTGCGCGGATATTGGCCGAGCACGTGTGTGGGACGAGGTTTGAGGATTTGCCGGACCATGCGGTGGTGTCCAGCAAACGCGATATGCTCGACACGCTGGGGGCGGCGCTCGGGGGCAGCGTTGCGCCGGGCATTGCCGAACTGGCTGGGCTGGTCACACGCTGGGGAGGCCGTGGGGAGAGCCGTCTCTTGCTACTTGGCGGACGTGTGCCAGCGCCTCAGGCGGCCATGGTGAATGCGGCCATGGGCCATGCCCTGGACTTTGACGATACATTTGATCGTGCCGGAAGTATCCATCCTGGCACCTCCACCCTCTTTGCCAGCCTCGCCGTGGCTGAACTTCAGGGCGGCGTCTCCGGTCGCGAGATGCTCCTCGCCGTCTCTCTGGGGCTGGACGTCGCCTGCCGTCTGGCGCTAGCGGCCACGGTCGACCGGGGATGGCACCGCACCGCGGCGTTCGGTATTTTTGGCGCCGCGGCCGCGGCCGGGAAACTGCTGCGGCTCAACGTGGAGCAGATGGTGCACGCCTTTGGCATTGCCTACAGCCAGGCCGCCGGCAATCGGCAATGCATTCTCGACGGCGCCCTCACTAAGCGCCTACAGGCAGGGCAAGCGGCGAGCAGTGGCGTTCTTGCAGCGATCTTGGCGCAGGAGGGCATTACCGGGGCGCGGGAGGTCTTTGCCGGCCGTTTCGGCTTTTACCCCATGTATCAGCCTAACGGCTACGATCTCGAGGCGATCACCCATGAGCTCGGCGCCCGCTTCCGAGGCGCGGAACTGAGCTTCAAGCCCTATCCTTGCGGCCGTGGCAATCATGCCCACATCGACGCGGCGCTTGAACTCTACCACCGGCTTGATCTGGTCCATGCCAACGAAGGGGCCGACATCGCTGAGGTCGTGGTCACAACGAATCCGCAGACCTACGAGAGTGAATTTTCCCCCGGCACGGCGAAGCGGCAGCCCACGCAGGTGGTGGAAGCCCAATTTAGTCTTCCCTTCCTCGTGGCGGCCGCGCTGTGTCTGGGACGGGTTGGCATCTGTGATGTGGCGCACGTTGACCACCCGGCGGTGTTAGCCCTGGCCCATCGCATGCAGGGGCAGGCTGAGGCGGATGCCCCTGCCGGGTGGGCGCGTCTGAGTGTCCGCAGGACGGATCGCCGTACGGATTCTCTAGACCGAAGTTCCTCCCGTGATTCGGCGACAACTTGTTGAAATAAAAACTCAAAAGCCTGAAACGAATTGACC
>CBCXVS010000118.1:0-20889 GCA_965178525.1 uncultured bacterium
AAATGGACTTTTGAATTGGGCCAACCTGTTGATCTACTTAACCCTCCGCCTATTCTGCCAGGGGAACTTCGGCCTAAAGATCTTGAGATGACCATTCCTGGTTTTGGGGGTATCAAATCAAAAGATGTCGTGGTCTTTACCCGCCAGTTTGCGACGATGATCGAAGCGGGCTTGCCACTCGTCCAATGTCTTGATATTCTAAGTCGCCAGGCGACCCACAAGGAGTTTGCCTCCATCATCGCCCGGGTCAAGATAGACGTGGAGTCGGGGGAGTCTTTCGCGGAGGCCTTGCGGAAGCATCCCCGGGTGTTTGACAATTTTTATGCCAATATGGTCGAGGCTGGGGAAACCGGTGGTATTTTGGATACCATCTTGGCACGGCTCGCCGGGTATATGGAAAAGGCCCGCGCCCTGAAGGGCAAAGTGAAGAGCGCTTTGGTCTATCCTACGGCGATCATCGGCATTGCCGTGGTGGTCATTATTTTCTTGATGACCTTTGTGATTCCGGTATTTGCGGAGATGTTCGAGGGATTCGGCGGCATTCTCCCGGCGCCGACGCGGTTGGTCATGCAGATGAGTGATTTAACCAAAAAATACGTCATCTACTTGATCCCGGCCGTCGTTGTCTTTATTTTCCTATTCAAACGTTTTTATCGGACGAATAAAGGCCGCAAGCTCGTTGATTCCTTAGATGCTCAAATCCCCGGTCTTCGGACCGCTTATTCAAAAGGTGGCGGTCGCCAAGTTTACCCGCACGCTTGGCACGCTGATTAGTAGTGGTGTGCCGATTATTGACGGCTTGGGGATTACGGCGCGGACGGCGGGGAATAAGGTGGTAGAAGAAGCCGTGCTCGCCGTCATCAGCAGTGTGAAAGAGGGGCAGCCCCTCGCTGACCCGCTGGGCAAGCAGGACCTCTTTCCGCCCATGGTGGTGCAAATGATTGAGGTTGGCGAGAGTAGTGGGGCGCTCGATGCCATGCTCGAAAAAATTGCCGATTTCTATGATGAGGAAGTCGATGCGGCCGTATCCGCGTTGACCTCGTTGTTGGAACCGGCCCTGATGGTGTTTCTTGGAGTGACCATTGGTTTCATCGTCGTTGCCATGTATTTACCCATTTTCAAAATGGCCGGTCAGATCGAGTAACGATCAACCCTGCCGATGGGCGCTTAACGCCTCTTCACGAGGGCCGTTGTGACGCGGTTTGAGGCGGTGCGGCCTCCACACGCCGCGTCACAACGGCCTGTGCACGTCTTGCGAGGGGTGGTGGCTGGCGCCAAAGGCTATCTCCTCGCCCGCCTCTACGTTGAACAACGCGTACCGCTATTCATTGTGATGCCTGATGCACAGCAGCGCGACCAGATGTATGACGACCTGCGCTGTTGGCTGGCTGACTTGCCTAGCACGGATTCTACCGAGCATGGGTTTGAGGATGCCGTGTTGCGGTATGAGCCCTGCAGCGCGTCGCCAGTCGGCTCCGTAGCGTATCAACAACATCGAGCCTTGTATACCTATCAACCGTTGTGGCGGCTGCTCGGGCAAGAGGCCGTCGTGGTCGTCGCCGCTGTCGATTCGCTCCGCTACGGCGTTGTGCCGCCTGCCGATTTGCAGCACAGCCTCCTGCCTGTGGCCAGTCATGATATCTTACGCTTACCCGATCTCTTAGCTGCAGTAGTGGAGCGCGGCTACCGGCGCGTGCCGCTCGTAGAGGGCGTGGGAGAGTTTAGCGTCCGTGGCGGCATCCTCGACGTTTTTTCCCCTGGCCAACGGTATCCTTGGCGCATCGAATTTTTTGGCGATGAGGTTGAGACCATCCGAACGTTCGAGGTGCAGTCGCAAACCTCCGTGACGGCTTTGCAGCGCGTCGTGATCGCGCCTGTGCATCCGTTGGGCCGGCAACCGCAGGATACCGTGGGTTTTATCCGACTGCAGGCGCATCTCCGCGCGCATGATTGGAGTGAGCCGCGTATTGCCGCGAGTATGGCGCATTGGCACATGCAATCACCTTCCGAATGGCCCTGGGGTGTCGAGGCATTTTTTTACGAAAACGTGCAAAGCCCGCTGGCCTATCTTCCGGTGACCGGGTGCCTCTGTTGTATCGATACAGAGGATATCGACGCGTTCTTACAACAATGGCCCATACCGGAAGCACTCCGTGTGGGGGAGGCGGCGGCGCCACTGCCGGCCACCCACCTGATCGCTCCTGATGCGCTCGCGCAGCAGTTACGCCAGCAGACGGCCGTGTCCCTGCTACGGTATGAGCCGCCTGCGGCCTCGCCCCCCGCCACCCTGCTGCGGTCGCGGGGGGCGCCACAATTCTTTGGCGTCCTCGACCGGTGTATCGCACAGCTTCAACAATGGCAGGCGGAGGGATTGTGCATGCTGATCCTCTGTCGATTTCCTCTTGAAGTGCAACGGATGCAAGCAATGCTGGCGGCTTATGACATCGGTTCCCGGCCGCTTACAGCGTGTCGCGAGTGCTTATCGGATGAAACGTTGCAATCCGGGCTGATCGTGCTAGGCGTTGGCGAACTGAGTCAGGGGTTCGTCTTGCCGGATATGGGCCTCGTGGTCCTACGGGAGGTCGATATCTTCGGCGACAAGCCACGTGAGGCGGCGCGTCCGGCCCGAAGCCGCAAAGCCCAGATCGATTTCGGGACGTTGCAGTCCGGTGATCGGGTGGTCCATGTGGATTATGGCATTGGCTGTTACCGCCGCATGACCTTTTTAGACGTTGGGCAAGACGGTGGCGAATTTATGGAATTGGAGTATGCCGACGGCGCCACCCTATATGTCCCGGCCTATCGCCTCAGTGTGGTGCAAAAATACAGCAGCGGCGGCGACCGTGACACCGAGCGTCTCGATCGTCTGGGCGGCACGAGCTGGGCGCGGACCAAAGAGCGCGTCAGGGAATCCCTGCTGGCGATGGCGGAAGGGTTAGTGCAGGTGCACGCGGTGCGGCAGAGCGACGAAGGCTATGCGTTCTCGCCCCACACGGCCTTACACCAGGAGTTCGACCGCCGTTTCGAATACGCCGAGACCGAGGATCAGCTCCGAACCATTCAAGATGTCCTCGCCGACATGGAGCGGCCACGCCCCATGGAGCGTCTGGTATGCGGCGATGTGGGGTATGGCAAGACCGAAGTTGCCATACGCGCGGCATTCAAAGCGGTATACGATGGCAAGCAAGTCGCGGTGTTGGTGCCCACAACGGTCTTGGCCCAACAGCATGATGAGACCTTTCAGCAGCGTTTCGCCTCGTTTCCCGTTGAAATCGGCGTGTTGAGCCGTATGCGCAGTCGCAAAGAACAACAGCACGTGTTGGCTGGCTTGCGCCAGGGAACCGTCGATATCGTCATCGGCACCCATCGTTTGTTGCAAAAGGATGTGGCGTTCAAAGCGCTGGGGCTTCTTGTCGTCGATGAGGAGCACCGCTTTGGGGTTGGGCATAAAGAAAAGATCAAGCGCATGAGCACGCGTGTGGATGTGCTTATGTTGAGCGCCACGCCCATTCCGCGTTCGCTCCATATGACGCTGGTCGGCCTGCGCGATTTCAGTATGATTGAGACGCCACCGGAAGGGCGTAGTGCGATTCAGACGCTCGTGACGCCCTTTGCCGAAGAGACGATGCAGCAGGCTATTCGCCACGAACTGGGACGTGGCGGCCAAGTGTTTTTTGTCCACAATCGTATCGATACCCTGCCAGCCCTGGAAGCCATGCTGGCCCGGCTCGTGCCGGAATGTCGCGTCGGCATCGCGCATGGGCAGATGCCGGAGCGGGAACTCGAAAAAATCATGCTGCAGTTTCTCCGGCGCGAATTCGATCTCCTCCTATGCACCACGATTATCGAGTCCGGTCTCGATATTCCGTCTGTCAACACCATTATCATCAACCATGCCGAGCAGTGTGGGCTGGCGCAGCTGTATCAGCTGCGTGGCCGGGTGGGCCGGGGCATGCAACAGGCCTATGCCTACTTGTTGATCCCTGGGGATTTAT
Source organism: uncultured bacterium (assembly GCA_965178525.1). GTDB lineage: Bacteria > Tectomicrobia > Entotheonellia > Entotheonellales > Entotheonellaceae > CBCXVS01. The sequence goes on from CBCXVS010000118.1 coordinate 3,996, forward strand.
TGCTCTCCGAGTCAGCCCGCAAACGCATCGAAGCCATTGAAGAGTTTAGTGACTTGGGCTCCGGATTCCAATTGGCCGCCCGGGATTTGGAAATTCGAGGCGCGGGCAATCTTCTCGGGGCGCAGCAGTCGGGCCACATCGCGAGTGTCGGCTTCGATCTCTATTGCCAGATGCTCGCCGAAGCGATCCGCACGAGGCGGGGCGAGGCCGTGCCGGTGCGGGTTGATCCCGAGTTGCGTCTCGATATACAGGGCCATATCCCGCCGGCTTATGTCGAGAGTGAAGCACAGCGTTTGGAACTGTATCGTCGTCTGGCGACCGTGGAAAGTGACGCAGCGTTGCAGACGCTGCAGCAAGAGATCCGGGACCGCTTTGGCGCGCTGCCCGATGCGGTGCTGCGTTTGCTCGCGATCGTAGCGTGTAAGCTCCTAGCATGCCAGTTGGCTATCGAGCGCATGGAATATCAACGTGAGGCTGTGCTCCTCACATTTCATCGGCAAACACCGATTGATACAGCCGTTTTATTACAGTGGTTAGAGGCCACAGGAGCGCCATTTCGGTTTCAGTCCGAGCATATCATTCGCCTCGCGCTTCCGGGGGCCTCGCCTGAGACGCGCTTGGCGCAGCTCAAAAAGCACTTGCAACTATTGCGCGCCAGTGCTAGCATCTAAATGCCCAACCCCTTGAAAAAAAAGCCGCACCTAATTTCAAAGTGAGTTATTATGTCTGAAAGCTCTCTTCCCACGGGTAAACTCCGCGTTATTATCCCCGCGATTGTCTTAGGCATTGGCGCGATCATTGGACTCCGCTACGGCATTGGTTATTGGCTTTACAGCATGAAGCATGTGGTGACCGATGACGCCAGGGTCAAGGGGCGTATGGTCTCGGTGGCGCCTACCGTCTCCGGGACGGTCCAGGTGTTGCATGTGGAGGAGGGCAGTGTCGTCAAAGCCGGAGATATTTTGCTGAAGATTGCGGATAGCACCTATCGCCTGCGGCATGAAGAGGCCGAGGCCCAAGCCGAGATGATCAAACGGCAATTACGGGAAGCCGAGCGCGTGTACGACCTACATGTCAAACGAGCTGGAAGTCAGATTGCGCATGCCCAAGCGGAGCTGGCGGCGCAACAGAGCGCGCTGGAAGAAGAACGCACGGCCTTGCAACTCGATAAGGAGCAACTGCGCAACGAGGTTGCCGAGGCGGAAGCGACGCTCAAACAAGCTGCATCGACCGAGCAAGAAATGCGAGGACAAGTCCGCGTGGCGATGAGTAATTGGAAGCGCTCACAGGCCTTGTTCAACGATGGCATTATCTCGGTGGAAAGTCGCGATCAGGCACAGGAGACGGTGGCTCAGTCCCAGGCGCGCCAGGCCGCGGCGCGGGAACGTGTGGCGCAACAGCGCGCCCGGCGCAATAAGGTTTTGGCCTCGCAGAAACGAGTCAAACTGCTTGAACGCAAAGTCCAGACTATGCAGGCGGAAGTGGAGAAAGCCCGGGCCAACCTCCGTTTGGCCGAGACCCAGCAGGATGAAGGTGGTGTGCTGGAGGAGAAGAAACGGATTTTTGACGCCAGGCTACGCGAGGCGCTGGCGAAGGCCGAACGGGCGCTGGGCGATGTGGAAGATACGGCGTTGCGTAGCCCTATTGACGGTGTGATCAGTCGCCAGCGCGTGGAGGAAGGTCAGTTGGTGCAGCGCGGGCAACCGGTACTGGTGATTAGTGATCCCCAGGATGTCTGGGTGCTGGCAAATATTAAGGAGTCGTACATTCGCGAAGTTGCCGTGGGCAAACCGGTCGATGTGCGGGTGGATGCGTACCCGGATCGGAAGTTCGAGGGCAATGTCACGACCGTGGGGGCGGCAGCGATTTCGGAGTTTTCGCTCTTTCCGCCGACGGGCACCTTTACCAAGGTTGAGCAGCGCATTCCGGTACAAATCAGTGTACCGAATGCGGATGGGCTCCTGAAGCCAGGTATGATGGTCGTGGTGGGTATCGTGAGGGAGTAAGATGGCGCATACACGTCATACCGTACGCCGCTGGCCGTTGTGGCTGGCCTGTGTCACTCTGGTATGGTGCGGGACCTGGCCCGGCGTCAGCCTTTTCGTCACGGAGGCGGCGGAACTGCTTGATGGCATTGCCGCAGTCGTCAACGATGAGATCATTACGATCAGTGAAGTACGGGAAGCGATGGCGCTAGAGGTTGACGGGTTGCGGCAACAGTATAGTGGTATTACCCTGGAGCAGAAGCTCCAAGAACTCTACCGCAACACGTTACAACCGTTGATCGATGTGCAGCTCCAGATCGAGCGGGCGCGGAAGTTGAACCTTCGGGTTTCGGACGAGGATATCGCTTACCAGATGGCCCGCCTGAAAGAGGAAAATCGAATTTCCAATGAGGAATTGCAACAGCTGCTGCAGAGCCGCGGCCTCACGATGGAGAGCTATGAAGAGCAAATCCGCCGCAGCGTTCTGGTATCGAAGGTAGTGAATGCCGAGGTGCGTTCACGGCTGGTCATCATGGAGACGGAGTTAGCCGACGCCTACCGTCAACAGAAAGAGCGCTATCGTGTGGCCGGTGAGCTGACCGTCAGCCATATCTTATTTCTCGTCTCTGATCCAACGGATACGGCGCAAGAAGAGCGTGCCAGGCAGAAGGTGCAAGACGTGTTGCAGCAACTCCGTAACGGGGGGAATTTTGAAACTCTCGCGGCACAGCACTCGGAGGGGCCGTCGGCCGACCATGGGGGGCTATTAGGGCCGTTTCGCACCGGAGACCTAGTGCCTGGCTTTGAAGAAGCCGTGGCGTCGCTGCAACCTGGCGAGATCAGCGATCTCGTCCGGACGCGAGTCGGGTGGCACATTATCCGCTTAGAAGACAAGAAAGACGGGAGCTATAAGCCATTCGAGGACGTCCGGGAGGAACTCCGGAATGAACTCTTGCGGACGAAGACGGAGCAGAAGTATGCCGAATGGCTGCAAACCTTGCGGCAACAGGCGTATATCACCATCCTGTATGAGGGATGAGCGGCGCGGCTGAGGTGCGACTGCGATGCTCCGACCTTGACTTCTTGGAAAATTCTGGTAGAGTACGCACAGTTCTCTTTAAGTTAGTCCGGCGAGGCTATCAAGGGAAGATCCGATGGATACTCGTATGCGTTGTCTCGAACCTCCTTGCCTGGCGCGAGGGGGTTTTTTTCGTCCCGAAGTCGAGCTGGGGGGCTGACTCTTAGGGGTGAAGGAGGCACAGTGGTGGGGAGGCACGTCAAAGTACAGGTCATGGATGCTGCCGCCATCGAGCGTGCTCTGGTCCGCATTGCGCATGAAATCCTGGAACATAACAAGGGTGCTGCGCATCTCGTACTCCTCGGTATCCGGACGCGTGGTGTGCCGTTGGCGCAGCGCTTGTCTCGGCACGTGACCCAGATCGAACAACATCCGGTGCCGGTGGGCGCCGTGGATATCACCTTGTACCGAGACGATTTGAAAGGCCAGAAGAGTCGGCCGGTGCATCCCACGGACATTCCCTGTGACTTGGATGCCAAGCATGTGATCCTGGTTGACGATGTCCTCTACACAGGACGTAGTATTCGGGCGGCCATGGATGTCTTGACGGATTTCGGGCGCCCACGATCGATTCAACTGGCCGTGCTCATTGACCGTGGCCATCGTGAACTGCCCATACGGGCCGATTACATCGGGAAAAACATTCCAACCGCACGAAATGAGCAAGTCAGTGTGCTGTTGCACGAGGTGGATGGGGACAATGCAGTAATCATTCTTGAGGATCGTGATGCTGACACATGAAGCCAGTCCACTGGTGACGCAAGAAGCCGACCATGCCGAGGAACTCATGGATTTTCGCGGACGTGACCTTCTCGGTATCGAGGACCTCACGGCAGCAGAGATTCAGGCGATTCTGGACACGGCAGTGTCGTTTAAAGAGATCTCGGAACGCGAGATTAAAAAAGTCCCGACCCTGCGCGGGAAAACGATTATCAATCTCTTTTTCGAACCCAGTACCCGCACCCGCACGTCATTCGAAATCGCTGGCAAACGCCTCAGCGCCGACGTCATCAACATCAACATCTCCACGAGCAGCCTGAGCAAAGGCGAGAGCCTGCGCGATACCGCCGACAACCTCGCCGCCATGCAAGCCGATGCCCTCATCGTGCGGCACCAGGCCGCCGGTGTGCCGCACATGCTGGCACGCTTTGCCCACAGCCCAGTCATCAATGCCGGCGACGGCGCCCACGAGCACCCGACGCAGGCCTTACTCGACGTCTATACCATCCGGGAAAAACTCGGGACGTTGGCCGGCCGCCGCGTCCTCATCGTCGGCGACATTGCCAGCAGTCGCGTGGCGCGCTCCAACATCCTGGCCATGCGCAAGCTCGGCATGGACGTCGGCCTCTGTGCGCCGCGCACCATGCTCCCCGTCGGCATGGAGCCCTGGGGCGTCGACGTCAGCAGCGACCTCGACGACGCCCTGCCCGACGCCGATGTCGTCATGATGCTGCGGATTCAACGGGAGCGCCATGGCGAGGTTTTGTTCCCCTCGCTGCAAGAGTACGCCGAGCGCTACGGCCTAACGTCAGAGCGGCTACGCCGGGCCAAGCCGGAGATTCTGGTGATGCACCCGGGCCCGATGAATCGGGGTGTGGAAATTGCTCCGGAAGTAGCCGATGGCCTGGAATCCGTGATTTTACAGCAAGTCACCAACGGAGTAGCCGTGCGCATGGCCCTGCTCTACCTCATTATTGGGGGAAGCTAACATGAGCCTGCTGCTGCGCGGCGGACGGGTACTGGACCCATCTCAAGGCCTGGACCGCTACCTGGATGTGTGGATTGCCGAGGGTCGGATTGCGGCGCTCGGCGCCGGGCTGGAGGCGCCGTGGACGGCGCCGGATGCGCCCCCTCGCATCCTGGATGTGTCGGGCTGTCTCGTCGCACCGGGCTTTTTAGATGTGCACACGCATTTACGCGAGCCGGGATTCGAGCACAAAGAAACGATCGCCACCGGTCTGCAAGCAGCAGCGGCGGGCGGCTTTACCGCGGTCGCGGCGATGGCGAACACACAGCCCGCCAACGACACCGCGGCCGTGACCGAACTCATGCTGCAGCGGGCCGCCGCCGTGGGCGGGACGCGCCTCTATCCGGTAGGCGCCGTCTCGGTGGGCTTGGCCGGCACCGAGCTGGCCGAGATTGGCGGCATGCATCGGGCCGGAATCGTGGCCCTCTCGGATGACGGCATCCCCGTCATGAATGCGCGCTTGCTGCGGCGCGCCATGGAATACGGCCACATGCTCGGGCTCCCGGTCCTCTCCCACTGCGAGGACCCCGGCCTCGCCGCCGGCGGCGTCATGCACGAAGGCGCCGTGTCCACCGCCCTCGGACTCCCGGGGGCGCCGGCCGCGGCCGAAAACGTCATGGTGTACCGGGACCTGCAACTAGCCGCGCTCACCGGCGCCCACGTCCACATCCAGCATGTGAGCACGGCCGAGGCGGTCGATCTGGTGCGGCGCGCCAAAGCGCAGGGCATCGCGGTCACGGCCGAAGCCTGTCCGCATCACTTCACCCTGACCCACGACGCCGTGCGGCACTACGATACCCACACCCGCGTCAATCCGCCCTTGCGCACCGCCCAGGATGTCGACGCGGTCAAGGCCGGGCTGCGCGACGGCGCCATCGACATCATCGCCTCCGACCATGCGCCGCACCACGTGGCGGAAAAAGAGCAGGACTATACCGCGGCGCCCGCCGGCATGGTCGGCCTCGAAACCAGCGTCGGCCTGTCCTTGCACCTGTATCATGAGGGCGTCCTGTCTCTGTCCCAACTCATTGCCAAACATACCCTCCATCCCGCCCGGCTCCTCGGGGTTGCACATGGACAATTGCAGGCGGGTAGCGTGGCCGATCTCACCATTCTCGATCCCGAACGCGAATGGGTCGTGGAGGCGTCCGCCTTGCATTCCCGCAGCACCAATAGCCCCTTCTTGGGCTGGCGCCTGCGGGGGGCAGCTGTGGCGACAATTGTCGCCGGTGAGGTCATTTTTGATCGTTTATGACGAAAGAAGGATGTATGCGAGCCGTACTTGCGTTAGCCGATGGCGCCTATTTCGAGGGCGAATCCTTTGGCGCCCCGGGCGAAGCCATGGGCGAGGTCGTCTTTAATACGAGTATGACGGGCTACCAGGAAATTCTGACCGATCCATCGTATCGGGGCCAGATTGTCACCATGACGTATCCATTGATTGGCAATTATGGCGTCAACGACGAAGACGTCGAGTCCTACCGGCCCTGGGTCGAGGGCTTGGTGGTGAAGGAATGCAGTCCGGTGGTGAGCAACTGGCGTGCACGCTGCTCGCTGCCGGCGTACATGCGCGAGCACCACATGGTGGGGATTGAGGGCATTGACACGCGCGCGCTGACGCGGCATTTGCGCGATCACGGGGCGCAAGAGGGCATTATTTCGACGTTGGAAAGCGATCCGTCCGTTCTCGTGGCCCGAGCCCGCGCGCTCCCCGGGCTGAGCGGGCGCGATTTGGTGCGGGATGTCACGTGCGACGCCCCGTATGTCTGGCAGGGAGACGCCTCTGCCTTTGCCAGACCTGAGCGGCAACCGGAGGTGGCGCCGTTGGTGCTGGCGTACGACTACGGCATCAAGCAAAACATCTTGCGCCGTCTGCTCGATTGGGGCTGCCGCGTCCAGGTCATTCCGGCGATGCTGCCGGCCGAAGCGATGCTCGACATGGCGCCAGATGGCATTTTTTTATCGAACGGTCCCGGCGATCCCGAACCCGTGGCCTACGCCATCGCACAAATCAAGCGGCTGATCGGCGTGAAACCGATCATGGGCATCTGTCTCGGCCATCAGATGTTGGCGCTGGCCAGCGGGGCGCAGACTTTTAAACTGAAATTCGGCCATCACGGTGGCAATCAACCCATCCGCGATCTACGTACAGAGCGGGTTTTGATCACAGCGGAAAATCACGGTTTTGCCGTTGATCCCAAGACGTTGCCGGAGGCCTTCGAGGTGACGCATGTCAATCTCAACGACGGCATCGTCGAGGGCATCCGGCATCGTGAATGGCCGGTGTATTCGGTGCAGTACCATCCGGAAGCGTCGCCCGGGCCGCATGACGCCCACGCGCTTTTCGAGCCGTTTATTGCCAGTATGGTTGCAGGGATGTAGGGAAAGACCAGTGCCCAAGCGTCAAGATATCGACAAGATTTTACTCATTGGATCGGGACCGATTGTCATTGGTCAAGCCTGTGAATTCGACTATTCCGGTACGCAAGCGTGTAAAGCTTTGAAGGAAGAAGGGTACACCGTTGTCTTAGTCAATAGTAATCCGGCCACGATTATGACGGATCCCGATTTGGCGGACCGGACCTACGTCGAACCCTTGACCCCGGCCATCCTCGAAGCCATTATCCGCCGGGAGCGGCCCCAGGCCCTGCTCCCCACCATGGGCGGGCAGACCGCGTTGAATCTGGCCGTCACTCTGGCGGAAGAGGGCGTGTTGGCGCAGTATGGCGTCGAACTCATCGGGGCGAAACTCGACGCCATTCAAAAAGCCGAGGATCGCGACCTCTTCAAGCAGGTGATGCAAGATATCGGTCTGGCTCTGCCCCGCAGCGGCTATGCGTCCACCCTGGAGGATGCCGAACAAGTGATGCACAAGCTGGGGCTGCCATTGATCATCCGGCCGTCGTTCACGCTCGGCGGCATGGGCGGCAATGTGGCGTACAATGTGCAAGAATTCAAGGAGTTTGTCGCCTGGGGATTGGCCGCCAGCCCGCGCCATGAGGTCCTGATCGAGGCGTCCGTGCTGGGGTGGAAAGAGTACGAACTCGAGGTCATGCGCGACCTGGCGGACAACGTCGTCATCATTTGCTCCATCGAGAATGTCGACGCCATGGGCGTGCACACCGGCGATAGCATCACCGTGGTGCCGGCACAGACCTTGACGGATAAAGAATACCAGCGCATGCGGGATGCGGCGATCCGCATCATCCGCGCCATCGGGGTGGAAACCGGCGGCTCGAACATTCAGTTTGCCGTGCATCCGGATACGGGCGACCTCGTCGTCATCGAGATGAACCCCCGCGTCTCGCGCAGCTCGGCCCTGGCCTCGAAAGCGACTGGCTTTCCCATTGCCAAAATCGCCGCCAAGCTCGCCGTGGGCTATACCCTGGATGAAATTCCCAACGATATTACGCGGGTGACCCCGGCGTCGTTTGAGCCCACTATCGATTATTGCGTCGTCAAGGCGCCCCGATTTGCCTTCGAAAAATTTCCCGAGGCCGATGCGCGGCTGACCACGCAGATGAAGTCGGTCGGTGAAGCCATGGCGATCGGCCGCACCTTCAAGGAAGCCTTGCAAAAAGCCTTGCGGTCATTGGAAACCGGCCATGACGGCTTTGAAGCGCCGGCCCTGGCGGCGACGGCGGCGGGCGAGGAGATGCTGCGGCAGCAGTTGCAAACTCCGCGAGCGGAGCGCTTGTGGTACGTGGCCGAGGCCTTCCGGCGCGGCATGCCGGTGCCGGATGTGGCGCAACTGACGCACATCGATCCGTGGTTTCTCGTACAGATCCAACAAATTGTGGCCTATGAAGAGGAGATTCGCGGCTATGCGCAACAGGCGCCGTTGGCGCATGAGACCTTTGCCACCGAGATCTTGACCAAGGCGAAGCAGTATGGCTTTGCCGATGCCCGTATTGCCGCACTGCTGGCGACCGGACAACCGTCGCCGGAGACGATGAGGCACGAGCTGCGCGCCCTGCGGCAGCGCCACGGCGCCACCGCCCGCTTTAAAATGGTGGATACGTGCGGGGCGGAGTTTGTCGCCCATACGCCGTATTTTTACTCTACCTATGAGCGGGAGTGCGAAGCGAATCCGAGCGCCGTGAAGAAAATTATGATTCTAGGCGGCGGGCCCAATCGGATCGGGCAGGGCATCGAATTCGATTACTGCTGCGTGCATGCCGCGTTTGCGCTGAAAGAAGATGGCTTTCAAACCATCATGGTGAACTGCAACCCGGAGACGGTGAGTACGGATTACGATACCTCGGACCGCCTCTACTTCGAGCCGCTGACCTTCGAAGATGTGATGAATATCGTCGAGGTCGAGCAACCGGACGGCGCCATCGTGCAATTCGGTGGCCAAACCCCGCTCAATTTGGCCGTGCCCCTGGCGCGGGCCGGGGTCCGCATTCTGGGCACCTCGCCCGACAGTATCGACCGGGCCGAGGACCGCAAACGCTTTCAGGAACTCCTGCACCGGCTCGGCCTGCGGCAGCCGGCCAATGGCACCGCGACCTCGCTTGAGGAGGCCGGAGCCGTGGCCCGGCGGGTGGGCTATCCGGTGGTGGTGCGGCCGTCGTATGTGCTCGGAGGGCGCGCCATGGAAATCGTCTACGATGATGCCAGTCTGGAAGCTTATATGAAGATGGCGGTGGCGGTGGCGCCGGACCTACCGATTCTGCTCGACCAATTCTTAGAGGACGCCATCGAAGTGGATGTCGACGCCATCTGCGACGGCACGGACGTCGTCATTGGCGGCATCATGGAGCACATCGAGGAAGCCGGCATCCATTCCGGCGACAGCGCCTGTTCGCTGCCCCCGTATTCGTTGTCGGAAGAGACGACCAACACGCTACGGGCCCAAACGCGGGCCTTGGCTTTAGAGCTGCACGTCGTGGGGTTAATCAATATCCAATTTGCCATTCAACACGGCGTCATCTACGTGCTCGAGGTCAACCCGCGTGCCTCCCGCACCATTCCCTTTGTCAGCAAAGCGATTGGCGTGCCGCTGGCGAAACTGGCGGCGCGCGTCATGGCGGGCAAGACGCTGCGCGACCTCGGCTTCACCACGGCGGTGCAGGTGCCTTACCATGCGGTGAAAGAGGCGGTGTTTCCGTTCATCAAATTCCCTGGGGTGGATACGGTGCTGGGACCGGAAATGAAATCCACCGGCGAGGTCATGGGCCTCGATGTCGATTTTGGTGGGGCGTTTGCCAAATCGCAAATGAGTGTCGAGAGTACGTTGCCGCATGTCGGCAGCGCCTTCATCAGTGTGCGGGACCATGATAAACCCGCCGCGGTACGGTTGGCGCAGGACTTGGCTAGGCTCGGCTTCCGCATTCTGGCCACCCATGGCACGGCGGCCGCGATTGCCCAGGCCAGTGTGCCGGTTGAGGGGATCAACAAGGTACAGGAAGGACGGCCGCATGTGGTGGATTGGATGACGAATGGCGAGATCGCGTTGGTGATCAACACGCCGGCGGGCAAACATTCGCAGGCCGATTCCTATGCGTTGCGGCGCACGGCCCTGACGCAGCGGATTCCGTATTGCACCACCATGCCGGGAGCGTTTGCCGCGGTGCAGGCGATTCGGTCGTTGCGCGAGGGTGAGCCGGCGGTGCGCTCGCTGCAGGAGTATCATCAGCTTCTCAACCACACCTAACCCATGCGGAATGCGGAATGCGGAATGCGGAATATAAAAATCGCCAGGCGGCGCCCGGTCCGGATCTGCGTGTGCAGATGGCGGGACTCGACCTGCAAAATCCCATTATAGCGGCCTCCGGGACGTGTGGGTATGGCGAGGAGCTGCATCCTTTTGTCGATTTGAATCGTCTGGGCGCCGTGGTCGTGAAGGGCTTGTCCCTACAGCCCTGGCCGGGCAACCCCGGCCCGCGGCTGGCGGAGACCGCGGCTGGCATGCTGAATTCAGTCGGGCTGCACAACATGGGTATCGAGGCCTTTGTGCGTCACCAGCTGCCGCGCCTGCGGCCCTACCGGACGCATGTCATCGTCAACTTTTTTGGCGCCACTCCGGCGGCGTATGCCGCAGTGGCGGAGCGCGCCAGCGACGCCGAGGGCATTGCAGCGCTCGAGGCCAATATTTCCTGTCCCAATACCCAGCATGGGGGTCTGCTCTTTAGTAGCGACCCGCAATTGACATTTGAGGTGGTGGCGCGTGTGCGCCAGGTGACCCATCTGCCGCTTATTGTCAAACTGAGCCCAAACGTCACCGATATCACGGCGATTGCCCGAGCCGCGGAGGAGGCGGGGGCGGATGCGGTCTCGTTAATCAATACGCTTCTGGGCATGGCGATCGATCTGGACACGCGAACGCCTCGGCTCCCGTTAGGGTCGGGGGGCTTGTCCGGGCCGGCGATCAAGCCGGTGGCGCTCCGTATGGTGTGGCAGGTAGCCCAGGCCGTGTCGATTCCCGTCATTGGCATGGGCGGGATTAGCACCGGCGCAGATGCGTTGGAATTCCTCGTGGCCGGCGCCACCGCCTGTCAGGTGGGCACCGCAAGTTTTGTGGATCCGGCTGCCTGCCGTCAGATTATTGCCGAGATCGGACGTTATCTCCAGCGCCATCGCATCGCCACGGTAGCCGAACTCTGTGGGACGCTGCATCTGCCCGCCACAGAACCAGCGGCATCAGGGCGCGAGTAAAGGTCCACACCGTCGTTAAGGAGATGAGATAGCATGCGACTCCGCGATCCGGTTCGTCACGACATCGTTGCGGTCTGTCAACGTCTCTATACGCGTGGCTTCATCGCTGGGACTGAAGGCAATGTGAGTGTGCGGGTAGGGCCGGATCAGGTGTGGATCACACCGTCCGGATGCCACAAAGGCTTGATACGGCCCGAGGATCTCTTGCGCATCGACCTGGCGGGTGAGGTGGGTTTTGGCCACGGACAGCCATCGAGCGAAACGCCCATGCATCTCACGCTGTATCGTGGCCGCGCCGATATCCAGGCCGTCGTGCATGCACATCCGCCCATTGCGACGGCCTTAAAGTGGCGGGGTACACGTTGGATACCACGCTTTTGCCCGAGGCGATCGTGGCGTTGGGCGAGGTGCCAACCGTACCGTATCAGATGCCCACGACATGGGCCTTCGCCCAGGCTGTGGGTGAGGCGATGCATCACGCCGACGCGGCCCTGTTAGAGAATCACGGTAGTGTGGCTGTTGGCAACTCGCTGCAAACCGCGTTCAATATCATGGAAACCCTGGAGCGGGCCGCACAGGTATTCTATCTTGCAACGACCCTGGGCGGTGCGCGGCCGTTGCCGCCCGAGGCGGCGCAGGCGTTGCGCGCATTGCGTCAGGGGTAGGGGCAGGCAACCACCATACCTATCACTTTATTCAGGTCTTCCCAATTCTCGTACGAAGACAAACGTGGAAAAGCGCTAGCGTTGCGTAAGCGGTGGGAGAGTAGGAAGCGATGCCGGGCTGTGTGAGGTCCAGTGGTATTGAGAGAGACTGAGATAGGAACAAGGCATGGTCAAGCAGCGGAAAGCAAAGTCGGCACTGCGTGAGAATATAGAATCCATTGTCATTGCGATTATTCTGGCGCTCGTGATGCGCGAATTTGTCGTCCAGGCGTTTAAAATTCCATCTGGCTCGATGCAAGAGACGTTGCAGATCGGTGACCATATTCTCGTCAATAAGTTCTTGTATTATTTTACCCGGCCTCAACGGTTTGATGTGATTGTGTTTGAATATCCCTGGGATAGGAAGCGCGATTTCATTAAACGGATCATTGCCCTACCCGGCGATTGGGTCGAAGTCCGTGACGGGCACGTCTATGTCAATAACCAACGATTGCTCGAGCCCTATGCGCACTATTCCACCTCCCGCTTGCGCCAAGTGACGTTTGGTCCGTTGCGTGTGCCCAAAAAGGGTGATACGGTGGAGATCCGTCAGGATCAGCGCCTCTATATCAATGGTGAATCGGTGACGATACCGAGCGGCCGGTTTTCTTCTCCCAGGAGTCGTCCTCCGATGACGGGGTTTGAGGTATTTTATGCGTCGCTTTTTGCGGCCGGGACGACCCTGCAACAGCCCACGGGACCCATTAAAGTCCAACACGATCACTATTTTACCCTGGGTGACAACCGCGATAATAGTCAGGATAGTCGTTTCTGGGGATTTGTGAAAAATGACCGCATCAAGAACCGCTTCTGGGGGATTGTGAAGAATAGGCGTATCAAGGGAAAGGCATTTTTCATTTACTGGTCGTGGAACCGGAACGGGCGTATGGCGCAACATATCCGATGGGATCGCCTAGGCAAGTTGCTCGGGCTAGCGCCTTCTGGCCAGGTACTCGTGCGGGAGTAGACCCTGTACGGCCTCAGCTAACGCCACGAATTGCGATGGGGCGAGTTCCTGGGCACGGATGGTTCTGGAGAGTTGCATGCGGGTCCAGATATCGGCGAGGTCGGCCTCTCGAAGTTGCCACTGCGAAACGGCGAGGAGATTTTTCCGCAAGGTTTTGCGACGGTGCGCAAAGACGCATTTGACGACCTGGAAGAGGAAGGTTTCATTATGGCTTGGCCATGGCGGCGTGCGGAACGGTTCGAGTACCAAGACAGTGGAGTCGACGGTGGGTTGCGGCGTGAACGCGTGGCGAGAGACGTCGAGACCCAGACGTATTGCAGAATAGTATTGGAAGAAAACCGAGAGGCCACTGTATGCGCTCGTACGGGGGGCGGCGAGCAAACGTGCTGCAACTTCCTTTTGTAACATGACGACCAGTCGTGTGATATGTTGGCGATAGGCGAACAAGTGGCGCAGAATATGCGTCCCTGTGCTGTAAGGTAGATTGGCCATGACCACGAGCGGCGGTGGTAGCTGCGCATAGTCATAGCGCCGCGCATCCGCGTGGATGATGTGTACATGCGGCGCCGCCGCAAAACGTTGTTGCAGCGCCTGCACATAGTGTGCATCAATCTCAATAGCATACAAAACGGCGGCACGCTCGGCGAGAGGAACGGTCAGGGCGCCGCGGCCGGGGCCGATTTCGAGTACCGTGTCGTCAAGGGCGAGCTGTGCCTTTTGCAGGATCTGCTCAACCACGAGCGAATCGCGCAGAAATACTTGTCCTAAGCGTTTTCGGTGCGGCGATATCTTGTTTGGCATGTCTTCCCTCCCTCTAGCCGTGTGGCCGAGGGCTCGGTTGGAGCAAGGTATCAAAGTCATGCTGTCCAGGTACGTAAGTGCCCGAACAAAATTAAATTCATATTTTTCCTCTGGAAAAACGATGTAGCTCATTCTGTCCAGGTACATATTATACCTGCTCCCACGACTGTGAGCGATGCTTGACCCTCTGAGATGTGACACAAGAGGAGCACTGCATGAAGATTCATGAGTATCAGGGCAAAGCGATGTTGCGTGACTATGCGGTGTCGGTTCCGAGGGGAGAGGTTGCGGTATCCCCCCGGGATGCACGCCGAGTAGCGGAGACCTTGGGAGGCCATACATGGATGATCAAAGCGCAGATCCACGCCGGCGGGCGGGGTAAAGGGGGCGGTATTCGCCGGGCCTCGGATCTGCAGGAAGTGGAGGAGATCGCGACGCAGTTGCTGGGCCACCGCCTGATAACGCCTCAGACTGGGCCAGAGGGCCATGAGGTACACTACGTCTTGGTCGAGGAAGGATGTGAGATCGCGCAGGAGTTCTACTGTGGGCTACTGTTGGACCGGGCTGTCGCCAAGCCGGTGGTCATGCTGAGTTCTGCCGGGGGCATGGACATCGAAGAGGTGGCGACGGCGACCCCGGAGAAAATCCTTCGTGAAGAGGTGGATGTCCTGGTCGGATTGGCGTCGTTTCAGGCGCGTCGTTTGGCGTTGCGCCTCCATCTGAGCCAGGAGGCGCAACGGGCTTTCGTGTCGCTGATGCAGCGTCTTTATCGGGTGTTTCGTGAAAAGGATTGCTCGCTCCTTGAAATCAACCCCCTGGTGGTGACGACAGAGGACGATCTGGTCGCCCTCGATGTGAAAATGCAATTTGATGATAATGCGCTTTTCCGCCAGGCAGATGTTGCCGCGTTGCGTGATCCGGATGAAGAAGACCCGCTCGAGGTCGAGGCGTCGGCCTATGGGCTGAATTATATCAAACTGTCCGGTAACGTCGGGTGCATTGTCAATGGTGCGGGTCTGGCGATGGCGACCTTGGATGTAATCAAACACGCGGGGGCATCGGCGGCGAATTTTCTCGATGTGAGTGGCGCGGCGACATCAGAGATGGTCGAAAACGCCTTTCGGATTCTGATGTCCGATCCGGAGGTGAAGGTGGTGTTGATTAACATCTTTGGCGGTATTTTGCGTTGCGATGTCTTTGCTCAAGGATTGTTGCAGGCGGTTCAGGCTCTCCAGGTTCAGGTTCCGGTCGTCGTGCGCATGGAGGGCACCAATATCGCAGAGGGGCAACGGCTGTTAGTCGAATCCGGCTTTAATTTTTTCCTGGCCAATGGTCTGGCCGAGACCGAGCAGAAAGTGATACAGGCCCTACGCGCGTAGGAGTGCGGTGATGAGCATTCTGGTCGATGAACACACCCGTTTGCTAGTCCAGGGGATGGGACGCGAGGGGACGTTTCATGCTGAGCAAGCGATCGATTATGGCACCTGCTACGTCGGCGGGGTGACGCCCAACCGTGGCGGTGAGGTGGTCTTGGGACGGCCGTTGTTCGACACGGTGGCCGATGCGGTGATGGAGACGGAAGCCAATACCTCGATTATTTTTGTTCCGGCGCCCTATGCCGTGGATGCCATACTGGAGTCGATCGAGGCTGGCCTGGCCCTCGTCATCTGTATCACCGATGGGGTGCCGGTGCTCGACATGCTACAGATACGGCAGTATATGCAGGGCAAGTCGGTGCGCTTAATCGGTCCGAATTGCCCTGGGGTGATTTCTCCGGGCAAGGCTAAAGTCGGCATTATGCCCGGGCACATTCATCAACCTGGGCGTGTTGGTGTGATTTCGCGCAGTGGCACACTGACGTATGAAGCGGTGTCACAGCTCACGGCTCGCGACATCGGCCAATCAACGTGTGTCGGCATCGGTGGCGATCCGATTGGCGGTCTAACCTTCGTCGATGGTCTGGCGTTGTTCGAGCAGGATGAGGAGACCGATGCCGTGGTCATGATCGGCGAAATTGGCGGCACGGCGGAAGAGGAAGCGGCGGCGTACGTGCAGAAGTACATGACCAAACCGGTTGTGGGGTTCATCGCTGGCCAAACGGCCCCCCCTGGACGCCGTATGGGTCATGCTGGCGCCATTATTTCCGGTGGACAAGGGACGGCCGCCTCGAAAATCGCGGCCATGGAGGCATGTGATATTACCGTGGTGCAGAGCCCGGCAGCGATCGGTGAAACCGTCGCGGAAGTTCTGCAACAGGTCGCATAAGGAGCGATATGGAACGGACGTTAGCGATTATTAAACCGGACGCAGTCGAACGCCATCTCGCAGGGAAGATTCTCGCGCGGCTCGAGGCCGAAGGATTTGTCATTCTGGGCCTGAAGATGGTCTATCTCTCCAAGCAGGATGCCGAGCGATTCTACGAGGTGCATCGGGAACGCCCGTTTTATGAGGCTCTAACGGCATTCATGTCGTCAGGACCGGCGATACCGTTGTTGCTCCAACGCGATAACGCCATCGAGACCTTGCGCGCGGTCATGGGTGCGACCAATCCGGCTGATGCCGCGGCGGGCACTATTCGCAAGGAATTTGCACTCGACATTGAAAAAAATAGTATTCACGGCTCCGATTCGCCGGAATCGGCGGCGACCGAAATTCCTTTCTTTTTTAGCCGCTTGGAATTTTGGCAACGCGCCTTAGTGGAGTTTCAAATAAGTTATTAGACATTCGATTAAGGCGGTGGCATCGCCTCATCCTTGCAGCTATCATCCATACTTGCACAAAAGTTGGTCTCCTCCCCCGTTCATGGGGGAGGTCGAAAGGTCTCAAACAGCAGTCTCACTTTGCCTCAGTATGCCCCCAGGATGCCATCTGTCATCGCTAAGCCGAAGTTCCTCCCGTGATTCGGCGACAACTTGTTGAAATAAAAACTCAAAAGCCTGAAACGAATTGACC
>CBCXVS010000119.1:0-20878 GCA_965178525.1 uncultured bacterium
ATCACTTCGATGTGCTCGAATCATGCCTCGACGTCCCCGATCAGATGTCAGAACTTATGACTCAGGAGAAGCCAAAGTCCAAGCTGCTTTTCTGCAGGCGATGCAAGAACGCGAGGTCACCCTGAGTACCGAAACCTTCCGCCTCTTCGACCCCTTTATTGTGTTGGCGACACAAAATCCGATCGAAGAAGATGGGACTTATCCGTTGCCGGAAGCGCAACTCGACCGCTTCTTGTTTAAACTACTCGTCGATTACCCGGACGAGGCTGAGGAACTCCGCATGCTCGATACGCCCGCCCTCGATCGGCGTGACCCGCTGCAAGACTTGCAGGTTGTGATGTTGCCTGCCGACCTCGTGGCCCTCCGAGAACAGATTAAAGACGCCATCTACGTCAGTGAGCAGATCAAACAGTATATTGTGGCGATTGCGCGCGCGACGCGATGTCCCGAGCGGGTGCCGGGGTTGCAGGATCTGCGCGGGCAGATTCGCCTGGGGGCGTCGCCACGCGGCGGCACCATGAATTTGCGCAAAGCGTGTCGCGTGCGGGCGTTTCTCGATGACCGCACCTACGTCTTGCCCGACGATGTCAAGGCCCTCGCCCCGGATGTGTTGCGGCACCGGATCATTCTCGACATGCTGGCCGAACGCGAGGGCGTGGCGACCGACGACGTGATCTCCTTGGTTCTGGAGAAGGTCGAAATCCCGTGATCGATGCTATTCTCCAACGTGTCTGCTATATCCCGTACCGTACCCGCTGGTTGGCCCATCACCAGCGGCTGGGACAGCGCCCGAGCCGGCTGCGCGGAGGCGGCTTGGAGTTTGATCAGATCAAAGAATATCAGGCCGGAGAGGGAATTCGCCGCATCAATTGGGCGGCCACGGCGCGGCGCGGCAACGCCTCGCTCCTGGTCAACACGTATGATGAAGAGTTTGATCGTCTTTGGGGATGATGCCTTCGGCGTCTGGCCGCTCAGTGTCGATAGCGCCGTGCTGCAACAGCGTCTAGAGCGTTTGCACACCCTACTGCCGCCTGCACTCCGCGGCACCCATGTCGCCAAGGCGTTGACGCGCTCCCTCGATCATTTTGCCGAAATGGAGCAGGCCGACAGTAAAATTCTGCTGGTGCTGACCGATGGGCTCGATTCGATCGAGCCGGCGGTGGCTGAACAACTGGTGCAGCGGCTCACACACAGCCGTATCAAACTCTATGTCCTGGGCATGCAGCTGAATGAGAGCACAAGCATCGTGAAGCTCGCCCGCCGCGTGGAAGGGGGCTATTTCAATATCAATAATGCCGATGAACTGGCGCAGGCGCTGCGGGCGATTGACCAGCAGGAGCGGTCCGATCTGTATCCCTATTTGGTCTTGCCCGCCGTGGGGTTGCTCCTGATAAGCACGGTATGCCGGTCGACTTGGGTGTGGGAAGTATGAAGGGAGTATCCGTATGAGAAGCCGATGCACGAGGAACATGGTCTATAGTGTCTTATTGTGTCTGGGCGTTGCCTGCCTAGCCTTGGCGTACCAGCAACACCACTATATGCACCTCATTGCCGCCGGCAACCAGGCCGTGCAAGAAAAACGGTTTGATACACAGGACTATGACCAAGCGAGCCGCTATTGGTTTGCCCGCGAGGATATTCTGCTGGCCAATCAAGGTGTCTTGGCGTACCGGGCGGAAAATTTTCCCCGCGCCGCCGACTTGTTTCGACAGGTTTCTCAAACGGCTCAAAATCCGATGGTAGAAGGACAAGCCTTATACAATCTCGGACGGATTTTTCTGGAGCTGAAAGAGGTGGAACGTGCCGCCGACTTCTTTAAAGCCGCGCTGCGGCTCGATCCAAACGACCGAGAGGCCAAATTCAATTTGGAGCGCTTGTATCACTTTGTGTTATTGAAAGAAGGCACGCACAGTGAGGCATCTCTAGACTAGGCCCCCGGTACCGGTGAGGAAGCGAATGAGAACCCCGGAACCGACGGGCAGGGACGGGGCAAACCCAAATCGGACATTTAACCCCATGCGTTTTGCTCAACCCCTCGCGTTATGGCTGCTCCTTCTGCTGCCAGGCATCGCTGCCCTGTTGTACTACGGCCAACAGCGTCGCCTGGCGTTTTTGCAACGCTTTGGCGATCTGGCCCTACTGTGGCAAAGCCCCTCCCGTTGCCCATGGCTGCACAAAGAGTGGCTGATCGGCATGCTCATTCTCGTTCCGTTTGTTTGCGCCATGCTGGCCCTCGGCGACCCCCGGTACCCGCTGGGTCCCTCGTATCTCCGCGCCGGCTCCCTTGACGTGGTCATGGTGCTCGACGTCTCGAAAAGTATGGCCGCAGAAGACTATGGCTCTGGCTCCCGCCTGGACAAAGCCCGACAGATCGCCCGCCATCTGCTCACGGAGCTCCGTGGCAACCGCGTCGGCATCGTGACCTACGCCGGTGTCAGTTTTCGCCAAGCGGATTTAACCGATGATCTTGATGCCCTGGACTTCATCCTGCAACACTGGATCAAAGTTGAATCCGTCAGTGTCGGCGGATCGAATTTGCCACAGGCGATTGAAACCGGCCTGGAGCTTTTTGCCAGCGAGACCGCGCACGAAAAGCTGATGCTCCTGTTTTCCGATGGCGGCACCGAGCAGGGCAAGCTCCCCGCTGCCCTGGCCCAAGCGGCCCACCATGGGGTTAGGATTGTAGCGATGGGGCTGGGCAAGGAGCAACCGTCCCGGATTCCGCTGTACGATGCGCAGAGAAAATTTCAAGGCTACTTGAAGATCGATGAGCAGGTGGTGACCTCTCGCTTGGATGAGGAGGTCCTGAGGCATCTAGCCGACGCGACGCGTGGAACCTATGTCCGCATCAGATCCGGGCGGGAATGGGTTGATGTGCTGGGACGTCCGGATGTGGCGGGTATGATGTTCGTGCAGGAGGAGCAGAAGATTTTTCAGCCGTTTTTCTTGGTCGCTTTGCTGGGCTTTGCGGCGCAAACGCTGGTGACCCGCTTGTAGGATAAAAATCGACTCCATCCCCGTTTGACTATTGTTGCTTCCGTCTTACGCACTGGAAGGGCGATTGACCCGTAGCAACTGGTCCTTGAGGATTGGGATACGACGGAGCCCGTCATGTATGCGATCGGCCAAAGCAGACACATCATGGTCACGTGTGCAGACGATGATACCTTCGTGAGATGACACCTGAGAGTGAAGTCGGATAAAGTCCCGTCGATTGAACGTCAAGAGGGCTCGACCTTCAGCAATAGCGAAAGCTAAGACATCTTTGTCGGCGATTCTCTGGTTCGCCTGCCCTGCCTCTTGAGCGGTCAGCACCTCGTGCCCTAACTGACGCAGTCGTACGACAACCGGATAACTGAAATCCTCGTCCGCATACAGCTTGGCCATCGGCTAGGCTTCCTCGTCCTCCGTAATGGCTCGGTCGATCTCGTCACGATGGTTAACATAATAATCCCAGGCAGCATACAAATCCGCCAGCGTCAAATCGGGATGGTGCTCGAGGATGCGAGCATCGGTTAACCCCTGTTGTTTCCATACAACCAGCCCAGACACCGTATGCCGTGTGTTACGTATGCAGGGCTCACCGCCACACACACCGGTTGATTTTTGGATCCAGCTTTTCTTTGCAGTCTCTTTGGTTGACACGACGCGTCTCCGTTTGGCTGAGCTACAAGCTGACGACTTATCCACAACGGACAGCACCGACGATCTCCTTGAGCATGGCAATAGCCGACAGATAGGAGAGTTTGCCCGTGCGGGGATTGGTCTCGGAGAGAACGTTCTCGATGTGGGCCGTCATGCGGCCGAATTCGCCAATGACTTCGATATCGTGCATATTGCGTGTACTTCCTGGCACAGCGAAGATGCGAATACGCGTGCGATCGGGACCGATGCCGGCCAAGCTAAGGGCCGCGGAGACATTGACGTTGGCCGGAAAGCCCTTACATGCCTCACGGGCGCTCCCCTCAAAGATGAGGGTCTCCTCGGTCAGCGCGAACACATCAATACCCCGCTCCTCGACATACGGCGCGCCTGCGAGCCCCTTGGGCGGCTTTCGCGTGGTAATCGTCACCGCGTCCACCTGGCCCACGCATGCGCCCTTGACCCCATCGAGCCCGGCGATTGCCCCCGAGGGGATGTAGATTTTGCAGCCCTGGCGCGCCGCCAGGCCGGCCCATTCCGGATAGTCCAGCAAGCCGCCGACGCTGAGGACCATGAGATCTTTCCCCGCTTCGAGAGTCAGCGGCGCAATTGTGGCCAACGCCGCTTGCGTTGCCGTTTCGATGACCAGATCGGACGCCGTAATGAGCGCCGGCAAGGCCACGACCTGTGGCGGCTGGCGCAATGTCGCAGCAAACGCCCGTGCCCGATCCATATTGCGACTTTGCACCGCCGTTAACTGCGCTGCTACTTCCCCCGAATCGAGGGCATGCGCAATCGCACGACCGATTGTCCCCAGCCCCACAATCCCCACGCAAAGCGCCGCCTGGCTCATGGTCTATCCTGTCTTTTCTTCATCTTCTCTTATCTTCCCCTGTTTTCGCTAAGAGCTAAGAGCTAAGAGCTAAGAGCTTTTTACGCATACCCTTCCGGATCGATACAGGCATCGATCACCCAGGATTCTCCGGAGTCGACCGCCTGTTGCAGGGCCTGTGCCATGGCCTTTTCCTTTGTCACCTGCACCGCATGAAAGCCAAAACCCTGGGCCACCTGCACATAATCCACTGGCGCGAATTGCGATCCGAGGACCTTGTAGCGCTGCCGTTCTTGCTTGATCTTGATGAGATTCAAATATCCATCGTTAAAGATCACCACAATGAGCGGCACACCCTCACGCCGGGCGGTCTCCAGCTCCGAGACGCGCATGAGAAATCCCCCATCGCCGGTGAGCGCCACCACCGGCTGCTTGGGACGCACCAATTTGGCCGCAATGGCAATAGGAATCGCCACCCCCATGGTCCCGAGGCCCGACGAGGTCAAGTAGCTCAGCGGTTCATAACACGCCCAGATGCGGCTGGCGTAGACCTTATGCTGGCCGGCATCGGCGGTGAGAATCGTCTCCGCCGGTAGCGCCTCGCGCATGATACGGATGGCGGCGAGCGGCGACAGGCGCTCACCCGACGCGGTTTCTGCAGGCCGCTGGCGCTGGCGAAACGCCGCGATAGCCGCCTGCTGCCAGCCATTGCCGGCTTGCAGCAGTGGCGTCAATGCCGCTAATGACGCGCCGATATCGCCCACCAACTCCTGCGTGGGCGCAAACAGGCCATCGAGGTGTGGGACGGTATCGATGTTGACCACCCGCTGCTGATACGGCCAGCGCCCCGGCTCGAAGAGCTCGACCACATCCAGACCGATTGTGACGATGAGATCGCTCTGCGCCATCAGGTCGTGATTGGCCTCGGAGCCCATCAACGTCCCGCCGCACCAGGGATGCTGATCGCTAATCGATCCCTTGGCCGAGATCGCCGCTAAAACCGGCGCCTGTAGCGTGTCGACCAAGTGTTGTAGAGACGCTTCGCAACGGCCGCGATTAATCCCCAGGCCGGCGACGAGGATCGGCCGTTCCGCTGCGTTAAGGGTGGCGGCCAGTGCCTCCAGGGCGGGACTCGACGGACTCGCCGCGCCGTGCCAGGACTGCGTCGGTATTGGCTCCGGCAGCCCGGCCGCTTCATGTTGCATGACATCGTCCGGCAGATCGAGATGCACCGGACCCGGCCGGCCCTCCATGGCCAACTGCAGCGCCCGGCACGTTGAGCGCTCTACCGAGTCGTCCGCAATCGGGAACGTGCCTTTGGTGATCGGCCGATACAGCCCTTCTTGATCGACGCGTTGACGCGGCAGGTGCCGATAGACGGCGTCCGGATATTGATCCGTGAACAAGAGCATGGGGGCGCGTTCGAGCTGCGCGTGCGCCACGCCGTTCACGGCATTCGTGGCGCCGGGGCCGACCCCAGTCTGACAGACGCCCGGACGGTGTTGCAAGACGCCATACGTGGCCGCCATCACCGCCGCGGCGGCCTCGTTGTTACTCAAAACATAATGAATGCCTTGCTTGCGGGCCGCCTCGATCAGCTCCACTGAGGCCCGCGAACCCGGCATTCCGAAGATATATTCGATTCCTGTATCGGCCAACAGTTTGGCAACGACATCGGCATAGGTCACCATGGCTGCGTCCTTTCACGTATCTATAACCTGCCTTTAGTGTAGGAAATAGGGGTATCGGGCGCCAGCGAAAAATGTGTTGTCGCGATACGCCGGAGCACAATGTACCTGTCGGCAAGGGGCTGGTATGCTATAATCCGCTTGGCCTTATGTCCGCTGTGAGGTATGTGTAGAGCAACCGACTTGTGATCCATTTGCATTGTGTGTTGAGGGAGAAAGCTATATGACCGCACATGAGCTGACTACCACCGCGTTGGCACTCGTGGCTGCAGGCAAGGGCATTCTCGCTGCTGACGAGAGCCCGCCGACCATTGCAAGACGCTTTAACAGCATCCATATCGAGTCAACAGAAGAAAACCGCCGGGCATATCGTGATCTGCTCTTCACCACGGATGGGGTTGGCGAATTCATTAGTGGCGTCATTCTGTATGACGAAACGCTCAGACAGAAGTCGCTCGATGGGATTCCCTTCACGGAAGTGTTGCAGAACCAGGGCATTATGCCGGGAATCAAAGTCGACAAGAGCGCCAAGCCGCTGCCATTTTGCCCTGGCGAAACGGTGACGGAGGGGCTCGATGGACTGCGGGAGCGCTTGAACGAATACCGGGACTTGGGAGCGCGTTTTGCCAAATGGCGGGCGGTGATTACCATTGGCGAGGGGATTCCGAGCCCTACGGCCATCCGCACGAATGCACAAGCTCTGGCGCGCTATGCCGCCCTGTCGCAGGAAGCTGGGCTGGTGCCGATTGTCGAGCCCGAAGTGCTCATGGATGGCGATCACTCGATCGATCGCTGCTATGAGGCGTCGTCGTCGTCGCTACGCGCTGTATTCGAGGAATTGGCCGAACAGCGGGTAGCTTTCGAGGGGATGCTCTTGAAGCCCAATATGGTGCTGTCGGGGAAAGATTGTTCCGAGCAGGTCGGGGTCGAAGAAGTCGCCGAGAAAACCATCCAGTGTTTGCGCAATACGGTCCCCGCCTCGATGCCCGGTGTGGTATTTCTCTCGGGCGGCCAGAGTAGTGAGGACGCCAGCGCCCACTTGAGTGCCATGAATGCGATGGATGCCCCTTGCCCTTGGCAGCTCAGCTTCTCGTTTGCTCGGGCGCTACAGGCGCCGGCGCTGACGATTTGGAAGGGTGCGGAGGCCAACGTCGGGGCGGCGCAGAAGGCGTTCTACCACCGGGCCAAGTGCAATGGCGCGGCTCGCTATGGCAAGTATAGCGAAGCAATAGAGCAGGAGCGGGGATACTGATCCGGTCTCTGCCATCGAGACGGTGCACGAGGTGCACGCTGCAAAACGGGCCGGCAACCTCAATGGCTACCGGCCCGTTATCATTGTAAGCCAGCGCTATCCGTCGCGGATACCGTTAGCCCCGCAGACACTGCGCCATGTAATCCCAGTTGATGACGTTCCAGAAGGCCTGGAGGTAAGCCGGCCGGGCATTGCGGTAGTCAATATAATAGGCGTGCTCCCACACATCACAGGTCAGGATGGGCGTTTTGTCAGCCTGGACTGGGCAACCGGCATTCGCCGTCGTTTCGATCGCCAGGTTCCCGGCACCATCCTTCGTCACCCAGGCCCAGCCCGAGCCAAACTGCCCGGCGGCAGCGGCGTTGAACGCTTCCACGAAGGCATCGAAACTGCCGCATAGGCCGTTGATCGCGGCGGCCACATCCCCGGACGGCTGCCCGCCGCCATTGGGGGACATGCAGTTCCAGTAAAACGTGTGATTCCACACCTGCGCGGCGTTATTGAACAAACCCCTATCGGCGGTTTTGATCAAGTCCTCCAGGGATTTGTCCGCATTGGACGTACCCTGCGTGAGATTGTTCAGGTTCGTGACGTAGGTTTGATGATGCCTGCCATAATGGTAATCGATTGTCTCCTCCGAGATGTGCGGAGCCAGAGCGTTTCTCGCATAGGGCAGAGCAGGTAGTTCAAAGGCCATGGTTGACTTCTCCATTCGCGCTAAAGGAATACTCAAGTAGGAGCCTGGCGCCAGCGCTGAGCCTAGCACGCTACTCCTGTGACACCCAAGGGACGCTACACGATCGGAATCCAGGGCGGCGTAAGGAGGAGTCGTGAGCCGCCTCTCTCCGGCTCACGGACAGGGGCACCTTACACAGAAATCCTATTGCTGTCAAGATCTTTGGCAGGGTGTTTTGCCGTTGCATTTGGGGGCGACTTGCTATATCAATCCCAGAAGGGGTCCGCGACGGAACACGATAGAGGATAAGAAGGAGGGGAGAGGATGGCGGAGCAGCAGGACCGGGAACATACGGACGTCAAGCAAGCGGCGACACGGCCAGTGGCGCATGGGACGCAAGGTCTAGTCACGAGTGGGCATGCCCTGACGTCCATGGCGGGCGTGCGGATGTTGCTGAGTGGCGGTAATGCCTTTGACGCGGCGGTGGCCGCCGGGTTTGCCGCGGCGGTAGTGGAGCCAACCGCGTCATATAGTCTGGCCACGGAGGGCGTGGGCATGGTGTATCATGCCGCCAGTGGGGCCGTACATGCCCTCAGCGGCCAGGGGGTGGCGCCGCAGGCTGCGACAGTGGGGTTTTTCCGGGAGCGTGGGCTGAACAAGATTCCTACGGGTCCTGGCGATCAGGCGCATCTGTCCTTTACCGTGCCGGGTGTGGTGGATGCGTATCTGCACCTGCTCGCGACATATGGCGCCAAAACAGTGCGTGAGGTGTTGGAGCCGGCGATTGCGTATGCCGAGCATGGTTTCCCGATGTACGAATACATGCATCGGCTGCTGGATACGCCGGAGACCCGCGCCCAGTTCGACCGCTATCCGCCGGGCGGCATGTCGGTGTTTTATCCGGATGGTCGTGTTCCCGCCGTGGGTCGTCTGTTCGTGCAACCTCAGCTTGGGCAGACGCTGCGCCTGCTCGTGGACGCCGAGCGCGCCGTGCCGGGCGCCCGGCAGGCGGGTATTGCGGCGGCACGCCACATGTTTTATGAAGATGAAGTGGCGCGCCGCATCGTTGGCTTTTCCCAACGTCTCGGCGGTCTGCTCCAGGCTGAAGATCTGGCCGGGTATCATGCCAAGTTTGAGACGCCCATTCGTACGACGTTCGCCGGTTATGAGATCTGTACCCAGAATACCTGGACGCAAGCGGCGGTGCTTTTGCAGGCCCTCAATATGCTGGAACATGTCGATCTACGCGCCTTAGGCCACAATTCGCCGGCCTATATCCACACGGTCACGGAAGTGCTGAAGCTGGCCTTCGCCGATCGTGAGCACTATTACGGTGACCCTGATTTTGCCACGGTACCCATTGAGCCGTTGCTCTCGAAGGACTATGCCGCGGCGCGGGTGACATTGCTCGACGACGCCCGTGCCTGTCCGGAACTGCCGGTGCCGGGGGATCCGGTGGCGGGCAAGGCCATCCTCAACGGCGCCGCTGGCGCCACGGCAGCGGCTGTCGGCGCCCCTGCGAGCCCGGTCGCGGCGGACGAGGGAACGACGCACTTGTCTGTCGTTGATCGTGACGGCAACATGGTGTGCCTGACGCCCAGTGGCGGCGTCTTTCGCAAGTCGGCCTTCGCCCCGGAACTTGGGTGCACGCTGAGTACCCGCAGTGAGATGTTTTTCCTGGATGAGAGTCATCCCAACGGCTTGCAGCCCGGCAAACGGCCCCGTACGACCCTGATTAACTATTTTGCCTGCCGCGATGGTGTGCCGGTGATGACCTTCGGTTGTCCCGGCGGCGACGATCAGGCGCAGGCCAATCTGCAACTCATGCTCAATGTCATGGTGTTTGGCATGAATCCGCAGCAAGCCGTGGAAGCGCCACGGTTTTCCTCTCAGAGTATGACCAATTCCTTTTACCCTCGCGCCTATCATCCTGGCCGGCTCCATCTCGAAACCCGGATGCCGGGTGCGATCGTGCCCCAGGTGGCGGCGCGGGGGCATCACATCACACGCGTTGGCGCCTGCGGCATCGGCGCGATCGTGACACAACGGGATCCCGACAGCGGCGTGTTGACGTCGGGCGCGGATCCCCGGCGGCCGACGTATGGCATTGGGCTATAAGCTATAAGCTGTTAGCTATAAGCTGTTGCTCAAGGCTTGGTGCACATCCGATCGTGAGGAACCAGCTAGAGACGACACGAATGTGTACTCGATTGGACGAAGACTTCTGCAAAAAAAGCTTAAAGCTAATAGCTAACAGCTTATAGCTTCAAAAGGAAAAACGATGCATGCACAGGGACAGGTCTCAATCGATCTGGAACTTGCCTTTGCGGGGGCAGGCGTGGAGTTTACCGTGCAGGTGCGGGAAGGCCGTGGGGCAACGGGAGCGGCGCTGCAGGTGGGATTACGCGCGCTAGATGCCGGCAAGACCGCCCACTTTACCGAAGAATCGTCGCATGCGTTGGCCGATTTTGTGGGGGGATTCTGCCGCTGGCTCGGCACCAAGGGCGTCACCGTGTCGCATACAGAGCAGGAGGTGGCGGGCCATTTCCATCCGCAACACACCATGCCGCAGAGGCTCATGATTGTACAGGAACTCTGTCAGATGCTCGACGATAAATTTGGGGCCTATCCTGATGCTATCGTGAGTTAAGCCGGCAGCGGGTATGGACTTCTGCCGGCGTGTACTAGCGTGGGCGCCGCAGCGCGAGTAAGCCTTGATTGAAAAAGCGTCGACTGTAGTCGAGCAAGTGGCGTATCCATGGCGGCAGCAGGATACGGGATGGTATCTCGGGGGGCGCAAATGGCTGCTGTCCTTGCAAAGATTGGGCATGCTGTACACTTTGCCCTAGGAGTTCCATCTGATCTCTACAACACTGGCGGCAGACGGGGACGCGGGTCTGGGATGTGGGATTCCAGATGCGCACGTGTGACATGATGCCGCCATATTTGCCTTCCGTATCGCGTAGCACGATGTGGATGGCAGGGTGGTCTCTACACATCTCACACCATGCTTCTGGCTCACACCAGGTGGCAAAGAATTCATCCAGGGCGTCCATACAGCTGTTTTCCCTTACAAGCGACCCATTGATGATATATCTGCCCAAGAGAGCAAGATCCTTCCGGTCGTATTACGCGCCTTCCATTGGGCTGTGCGCAGTATACACGCAGGGCAAGAAGCATGCCAGTATGCGATGAATCCTACCCTAGTGTCTCTTGCCTTCTTCGTCGTGTGCTGGAACGTCTTCCCATACAAGGATGAAGCTAGTGTACAACACAGTAGTGGGGTCTAGTCCGGCAGACATCCGATATGGCGTGAGCTACTTCAGAGGAGGTCATCCCTGACCTATCTATGCCATGAATGCCCTATGACAACGGGGCCTTCTGTCCCGTTCGTTCTGTCTTCCTGTCTTCACTTCCCCCATCGTGCCCCTTGGCCCTCTCCGGCCGGAGTGTTATGATAGCCGGACGCAGGTACGTATCGAAACCACATGACATGTATATCTTTCCTCTAGAGTGTGAGCAAAGGAGAAGGCGCATGCCATTTGCCGACAAAGTGGTGGTGGTGACCGGAGCCGCTTCTGGCATCGGCCGTGCCACGGCCCTGGGATTTAGCCGTCAAGGGGCGCGGGTGGCGCTCTGCGACCAGAACGCCGCGGGTCTGGCGGAGACAGCTGCGGCGGTCCGGAATGCCGGGGGAGAAGCGCTGCAGCATGAGCTCGATATCACGAACCAAGAACAGGTCAACCAGACGATCGGTGCGGTGGTCCGGGACGGCGGCCAACTCGATATCTTGGTCAATGCGGCGGGGATTAGCCGGGCTGGTGAGACCAGTCGCGGCCCGGTCCTGGACGTGGCGGAAGCGGATTGGGACCGCATCCTGGATGTCAATCTGATGGGTACGGTATATTGTGCGCAAGCCGCAGCACGTCACATGATGCCGCGGCGCCAAGGGCGCATCGTCAATATCGCCTCGATTGCGGGGGCGATTCCGCGCCTCAATAACGCGGCCTATGCTGCCTCCAAGGCCGCTGTGCGCATGTTCACCAAATGTTTGGCCTTGGAACTGGGCCGCTACAACATTACCGTCAATGCCGTGGCGCCGGGGCCGACGGATACCCCGATGTTGGGTGCAGCCGTAGGCGGGGATGGGGATCCGCAGTTGCGCGAGCTCATGATCACTGGCATGCCGGACATTTATCGTCTCGGCATCCCACTGGGTAAGTTGGGGCAGCCGGAAGACGTGGCCTCGGCCATTCAATATCTCGCCTCGGATGAAGCCCACCATCTCACCGGGGTCATTCTGAACGTGGATGGTATGGCACAGTTGACATGACAGGAAGGCCTGAGAGCTGAGAACTGAGAACTGTGGGTTGAAGGCGACGGAGGAGAGGACATCGGCATGGCATTTACAGACAAGACGGTTTTCATTACCGGTTCTGGGTCAGGTATTGGCCGCGCGGCTGCGGAACTGTTTGCACAAGATGGGGCGCGGGTGGCGGTGGCGGACATCAATGAGCAGAATGCCGAAGCGGCCGTACAGGCGATTCGTCAGGCCGGCGGCGAGGCCACGCCAGTCGTGGTGGACGTGGGGCAGAGGGCCCGCATTGATGAGGCGGTGGCGGCGGTGAATCAAACGTATGGCCCGATCCAGATTCTGGTCAACAATGCAGGGATCGCGCATGCCTCGACATCGATCGTCGAGGCGGATGCGGCCACCTGGCAGCGCATTCTCCACATCAACCTCAAAAGCGTGCTACTCTGTTGTCAGGCCGTGGCGCCACAGATGATTGCGCAAGGGGGCGGCCGCATCGTCAACACTGCCTCCACTGCGGCCAAAGTGCCACGCTGGGAGATTGGCCCCTACTGCACGTCGAAAGCCGCGGTGTTGCACCTGACGCGCTGTTTGGCCATGGAACTGGCGCCGTACAACATTACAGTGAACGCCATCGGGCCAGGCGCGACGGTGACCAACCTGCGGCAGAATTCGGGTGTGCCTGAGCCTGCTGGGAGCGCCGAAGCCCGGCGAGAGGGGCAACTCAAAGGCGACATGGAGATTTATCGCATCGGCGTGCCGCTTGGCCGGCTTGGTGAACCGATCGATCAAGCGCATGCGATTCTCTTTTTGGCGTCGGATGCCGCCGCGTATATTTCCGGGCAGTGTATTTACGTCGATGGCTTGCAGTCTCAGTGCTAGCGTAGGACTGAGGACTGAGGGAAGGGGAGGGGAAAGACATGGGTGAGCTTCCGATTGCCGAATCATATCGTCCAACCGTGATGGGCACGCAGGGCATGGTGTCATCGGGCCATTATCTCGCCTCGCTGGCGGCGCAGCGGATTCTCGATCGCGGTGGCAATGCCGTTGATGCAGGTGTCGCTGCGGGACTTTGTCTTTGTGTTTTGCAGACGGACCTGGTGAACCTAGCGGGTGTGGCCCCGATCATGGTCTACTTGGCCGACGAGGCGCGCGTGACGACGATCAGTGGCCTTGGCCGCTGGCCGCAGGCTACCAGTGTAGCCTATTTCCAGGAACATTGTGAGGGTAAGATTCCGCTGGGCGTGTTGCGGTGTGTGACCCCGGCGGGGCTCGATGCCTGGGTCACGGCGCTGTCAGAGTACGGCACGATGACACTTGCTGATGTCATGGAAGACGCCGCGCAATTGGCGGCGAACGGCTTCCCAATGCATCGCTTCATGGCGGCGAACGTGCGGGATGCGGCGGCCACGTGCGGGCAATGGCCGAGCAGTGCCGAGATCTTCCTCCCCAGCGGCCGCCCGCCCGAGGCTGGCGAGATTTTTGTGCAGCGGGATTTGGGCCGGACCATGCGCCGGGTCATGGCGGCGGAAGCCGGTGCACGTCAGCAGGGGCGCGTCACTGCACTACAAGCCGGGCGCGATGCATTTTACCGTGGTGATATAGCGCGGGAAATCGCCGCCTTCTATGCATCGCAGGGTGGCCTGCTGACCTACGATGATCTGGCCGCCTTTCACGTACAGATTGAAGAGCCAGTTCGGGTCAGCTTTCACGAGTATGAGATATATACCTGCGGTCCATGGTGTCAGGGGCCGGTGTTGGCGCAAGCCTTGGCGCTGCTCGAAGGCTATGATCTGGCGGCGCTTGGCCATAACTCCCCGGCCTATGTGCACCTCCTGACCGAAGTGCTCAAACTCGCCTTTGCCGACCGCGAGCGCTACTATGGTGATCCCGAATTTGTCGAGGTGCCCATGCCGGCGATGTTGAGTCAGGCCTACGTCGAGGCACAGCGGCAGCTCATCAGCCCAGATAAAGCCATCCCCGGCATGCCGCCAGCAGGGGCGCCGTGGAACGGCAATGGGGCGGCGGAACCGTGGCGTGGCACGCCGTCCGTGCACGGCGCCACCGCCGAGACGCTGGATACCACGTACGTCTGTGTGATTGACCGGCAGGGCAACGTCTTTTCCGCCACGCCGAGCGACGGCTGCCTGGCTGCGCCCATCACGCCGGGTACCGGCATGACCATTTCGACGCGTGGCTCGCAATCGTGGGCCGTCGAAGGCCATGCCAGTGCCATTGCGCCGGGCAAGCGCCCCCGGCTGACGCCGAATCCCGCGATCATCTGCAAAAATGGCAAGCCCTTCATGCCGATCGGCACGCCTGGCGGCGATGTGCAGTGCCAGTCCATGCTGCAAGTGTTCCTCAACGTCGCGGTCTTCGGCATGACCCCGCAAGCCGCCATCGAAGCCCCGCGCTTTGCCACCTACAGCTATCCGGGCTCGTTTGAGCCGCATGCCTATTATCCGGACGAACTCCGCATCGAGCGCCGTCTCGCCACGGCAGTGGGGGATGCGCTGGCCGATAAAGGGCACCAGATTGTCACCTGGCCGGATTGGACCTGGAAAGCCGGCGGGATCTGCACGATCGCCATGAATCACGACAGCGGCGTCCTCGCCGCCGGAGCTGACCCGCGCCGTATGTGTTATGCCATCGGTTGGTAGATGGCGCGTGGTCTTGTCGGGTGCATGGCCTGCACCCGACTCGGCTCTTGGCGGTTTTCAACTGTTAGTCGGTGGTTTTCACCTCAGGCACCTGTGTCTCTGCCGGTTCCGCTGCAAGAGCGGCGGCATGGGATTCCGGAATCTCTGCGTGTTGTGGCGCGACCGGAATGGCGCACAATGTCTGAACATGAGTGTGAAGATGAGAGGTAATGGATGAAAGAAAGAATTACCGTTGATACCACGGTTCATTTTGGTAAACCGTGTGTGGCAGGGACGCGGATTCCAGTGCTAAATGTCCTTGAACTCGTATGGGAAGGGATCTCCTTTGACGACATGATTCAAGATTACTATCCCGACCTCCAGGTTGCTGACATCCGGGCTTGCATTCGGTATGCGATGGACGTCATTGCCACTGAAGATATTCATATTACGGACCCTGCATGAGATTGCTGCTTGACCAGGACGTCTACGCGATCACCGCTCGTTTTCTCAGGGGATTGGACCATGACATTGTCACCGCTGCTGACATCGGCGGTTGACGGGCAGCCGATGAGGACTTGCTTCTCATTGCTCAGGAGTAAGGTCGGATATTCGTGACACGGGATAGGGATTTTGGCGGGCTCGTCTTTGTCAGAGACTTGGGCGCAGGCGTGATTTACCTGCGTCGTGCACCCTCAATCGTCCATTCTGTTCACGAGGAACTTGAACGGGTGTTGCAGTCCTACACTGAAGAGGATTTGCGAAAAGCCTTTGTCGTCGTCGAGCCCGAAAGACATCGGTTCCGAAGACTTTCATCATAGACACAAGTGCTTTCTGCGCCTCCATCCCGCCGTCCACTGTCATCGTGCACCCGACCATCCCACCTACGCAGCTAAACCGGCATGGCGTAGCAATGCCTCTGTGGTCGGTTCACGCCCCCGAAATGCCTGAAACACCTCCATGGGCGGACGACTGCCGCCAAGCGCCAGGATGGTGTTGCGATAGCGTCGGCCTGTTGAGGCCAGCGCGGCTTCGTCATCCAGGCCGGCCTCTTCGAAGGCGGCAAAAGCGTCCGCGCTCAACACCTCGGCCCATTTATAGCTGTAATAGCCGGCGGCATAGCCGCCGGCGAAGATGTGCCCGAAGCTGCAGAGGAAACGGTCGTCGGGCAGTGGCATGAGGGGAGTGGTTTTTGCGGCGATGCGCCGCTGCGCCTCAAAAACCGTTTCGGAGCCGTTTGGATCGAAACGCGCGTGCAAGTCGAGATCCAGAAAGCCGAAATAGAGTTGGCGTAACATTAGGCTGCCGGCGCGGTAGTTGCGGGCCGCGCAGAGTTTTTGATAGAGGTCTTCCGGCAGCGGCTCACCCGTGTCCACGTGAGCGCTCATGCCCATGAGCGTGTCGCGGTGATAGCACCAGTTTTCCATAAACTGACTCGGCAGTTCGATGGCGTCCCACTCCACGTTGCGGATACCGGCGGCCATGCCGTGGTCGACCCGGGTGAGCATGTGGTGCAGGCCATGGCCGAACTCGTGGAAAAGCGTCTTCACCTCCGTGAAATTCATCAGAGACGGTTGCCCATCCACCGGTAGCGCCTGGTTGCAAGTGAGGTACGCGATGGGGCGACGGACCGCTTGGCCCGGCGCGGCGAGCAACTGGCTCCGCCCCATACATTCGTCCATCCAGGCGCCACCCCGTTTTTCCGCTGGCCGGCTGTAGGGATCGAGGTAAAAGGCGGCGATCTCTTGCTGCTCATCGTAAATGCGGAAAAAGCGCACATCCGGATGCCACACTGGCACGTCCCCGTCGGCTGGGGTGATGACGACGCCAAAGAGGCGCTGGGCCAGGGAGAAAAGCCCGTCGAGAACTTGCGGCAACGGAAAATAGGGACGGAGTTCTTCATCGCTGAAGTCATACCGTTGTTCCCGCAGCCGTTCGGCCCAGAAGGCGAGGTCCCAGTGTTGCAGGTCTTCGGCTTCCGGGGCGTTGGCGGCGCGGGCGCAATGGCGCAGATCGTCGAGGTCGTGTATGGCGGCATCAAACGACGCCTGCCGGAGTTCCTCCAACAGGCGTTCTACCGTCGCTACGTCCGGGGCCATTTTACTCGCCAGGCTGAGGGCGGCGAAGGTGTCGTAGCCTAACATGGCGGCTTCTTCTTGCCGGAGACGGAGAATACGGGTGATGAGCGGCGTGTTGTCATGCTCCCCGGAACTGGCGCGGGTAATAAAGGCCCGATAGAGCTGTTCGCGTAAATCCCGCCGGCGGCTGTGTTCCATAAACGGGCCGAAACTTGGGTAGTCCAGGGTGATGCGCCAGGGACCGTGTTCGGGAGTGGCGTTGGCGTCGCCGGCGTCGCGGGCGGCTTGGGCGGCCATGTGTCGCAGGCTCGGTGGTAGCCCCACAATCTCCTCGGGGGCCGTCAAAGTCAGATGAAACGCTTTGGTGGCGTCGAGCAAGTGGTTGCTAAACTGGGTGCTGAGTTCCGCCAGCTCTTGTTGCATGGCGTTGAACCGTTCCCGCTGGGCGCCTGCAAGACCTACCCCCGCCAGATCGGCATCCCGAATCAGCGCCTCAACGATGCGGTGCTGGGCCGTATCGAGAGTGGTCCACGCCTGGCTGGCTTGCAGGGTTTTGAGTCCCGCATAGATCGCGTGGCTTTGTCCCAGGCGCATGAAAAATTGCACCACATCGCCTTGCACCTGCTGCTGCGCCTGGCGGAGCGCCTCGCTGTTTTGCACGCCCATGAGATGCCCCACGATGCCCCAGGTCCGGCCCAGGCGGTCTTCGAGGCCCTCCAAAGGTTGCACCAGGCCCTCCCAGGTCGGTTGGATTTCCGCTTCGAGATGTTGCAGCGCCGTTTCGAGTTCGGGTAAGAGCTGCCGTACCGCCGGCACGACATGCTCGGGATGGATGAGATCGAAGCGGGGTAAGGCCGCGTGCTGTAACAGAGGATTCATCTCCGTGGTAGCCTCAGTCATAGGAAGTCCTTTATGATAGGGCCTGTCTTCATGTCTACCTGTTGCTCAGATATAGAATACCTTGGCCCCTACCGTTCGACAACTTTGTGGAGGCGTAACGATGGCCGCGATTCCCTTGCATTTCCAAACGATCCGTGAGTTGGCCGCGCAGATACGGCATGGGGCGCTTTCCCCCGTGGCCTTGACGGAACATTACCTGGCGCGCATCGACGCCCTCGATGGCACGTTGCAGGCGTTTCGGCTCGTCACCCGGGAGCGGGCGCTTGCGGCCGCACAGGCGGCGGAACTGGCGCTGCGAGCCGGGCAGGATCTCGGACCGCTGCACGGGATTCCCTATTCAGCGAAGGACCTTTTTGATGTCAAAGGTCTCCCGACCACGGCTGGCTCAAGCCTCTTGCACGACAACATGGCGGCGGCAGATGCGGCCGTCACCGCTCGTTTGGCCCAGGCCGGCATGATTTTGCTGGGCAAGACCAACACCGTCCAATTCGCCTACGGCGGCGTCGGGATTAATCATGATCATGGCACGCCACACAACCCGTGGCACGCCACGCATTACGTCCCTGGGGGCTCCAGCAGTGGCTCCGGCGTTGCCGTGGCGGCCGGCATGGCGCCCATGGCGCTGGGCAGCGACACCGGCGGGTCGGTGCGAATTCCGGCCTCTTTGTGCGGCACGGTGGGGCTCAAAACCACGGTCGGCCAGGTGAGCCGGGCTGGAGTGTTTCCGCTCAGTTGGAGTCTCGATTCGGTGGGACCTTTGACGCGCTCGGTCGCGGATGCCGCGTTGGTCTATCAGCATATACAGGGTGTGGACGCACGCGACCCATCCACGCAGGCGGCGCAACCGCAGGATGTGCTGACGGGATTGCATGATGGCGTGCGTGGCCTGCGGCTGGCCTTTGCCGAGACGGTGTTTTGGGACGAGGCCGATGCGGACGTGAGTGCCGCGGTACGGGCGTGCGGCGACGTATTCACCGACCTTGGGGCGCATGTGGAGCGCCTCGATTTTCCGGAAGCAGCGGCGGCTCTGGCGCTCAATCCGCGCGGGTTGGTGATTGCGGCGGAGGCCTATACGCTTCATCAGGAGCGCCTCGAAACGCAGTTGGAGCAGTATGATCCGATCATTAGCCAGCGCATGATACAAGGCAAGCAAATCAGCGCCACCGACTACCTCAACACCACCCGTGCCTGGGACCGTTTGCGCCAGCAGGTGCAACGGCGCCTCTGCGATGTCGATGCGCTCCTGGTGCCCACCACCATGATCGCTGCCAGGCCCATGGCGGAGGCCGATGCTTCGATGGACGCCTACACTGCATGCAATCTGCGGTATCTGCGCAATACGTCGATCGGCAATATCCTGGGTTTGTGTGGCTTGTCCGTGCCGTGTGGGTTTACCCGTGCGGGCTTGCCCATTGGCTTGATGATCTATGGCAAGCCGTTCCATGAGGCGACAGTCCTCCGGATTGGCGATGCGTTTGAACGGGCAACCGCATGGCATCGCCGGACGCCTGAGCTGGCATGGCTGACATCAGGTCCCGGACATAAGAGGGGGACGCAGGGCGCTTAACGATGCGGCTGCAGGTGACGGTCATGGGCGTCGCTATTGTAGGCGCGCATGGCCTAATATTCTAAGTTCCTTCAGAAACGGAAATGGGACCCTTCTACCCTAAGGCCAGGTTGGTCGCCTGCCTAAGCACCTGATCTGTAAAGCGAGCGTGAATTCGGCTTTTTCTCTTGGTCCGGCCGGGTACGGAGCTGGCCACTCAGGGGACTTACCAGGTGGATACCATATGAGTCGTCTCTACGTGTTGAGAGGTATGCAGGTGTGACAGCCCGTGGTGCGACCGGCGCGTGGTTATGCCTGTGAGTTGCCGCATGAGTACGTGAGGAGCATGGATGGTGTTCATGGAGCTATGCTGGTACGTCTCTGTATATTTCGTTGTTGCGAGCCCTGATTATTAGGTCTACAATCTGCAACCATGGATGGTTGGGAGATGTTATGAACGCTGGGTAGGTTTCTGATGCGATGGGTGACGGGAGCATGATTTCAGACGTCTATGTTCCTGGGGTACATAGCGTGGTAGCGTGCCTTGACGCATATGGGCACAGGATAACACTTGGCGCTTTAGCTCTCCACGATGGCGCCGCACGTCACGCCTTCGTCCTCCATGAGCACGTCTCTTGAGTGCATAGGTGTGAGCCGCTTTCTCATGCACACATCGTTCCTCGCTTCGCACATCCATTCGTGGTGAGTCGATTTAAGTACCTAGGCAGCATGATCTTGACCTGTTTTTCCCGAGGAAAACGATACAGGTCACCTTGCCTTAGGACTTTCAATATGTTTGGATTTCACGCCAACAGCTCGTTGGAGCGCTATAGGATTTCAACCACTGCTAATCGGCATAGCGCTAGAATGACGGGTCGTGCTTTCAAAGAGCAGCCCGGCAAAGGGGTGTATCAAATGGGCAGGAGGCGTGGCCGAACCCGTGACCTCACTTCGAGTTCCGTGTGGGTTGCCCGGACAGAACCGATCTTGAACTCATTGGAAGTATAAAAAAGCTTCATATTGACTCCTTATCTCAGTTTTTAGCTGTTGTCGCTACATTCTCACCCATAACCGTTTATTTAGTGGCGGTCGACATGTCATGGCGAATGAGGCTACACAAGGTAGGATCTGGCAGCAGATAGTATGTCAGTCAATATATATGTTAATTCAATGTTTTCCTGTAGATTTTGATGAATATCCTTGTGCTTATCTAGTCGCAGTAGGTGGCTATTCATGAGAGTTGTTCCTCAATAGCATAAGATCAGGTTCCCTAGCCCAGCCCAGATGCCCACCGAATCATCCTCAAAGTGATC
>CBCXVS010000120.1:0-5191 GCA_965178525.1 uncultured bacterium
CTTGAGCCGTGTGCGATGAAAGTCGCCCGCACGGTTCTGAGGGGGGGGGCATGGCGACATGATGCCCCTACCCGATGTTCAAAACCATCAAGCCGGGAGGCTATCCTGTGGGGCCGATCCGCCGGCCTCCCCATATCCATCTCAAGGTGACGGGCGGCTTTTACCCAGTGTGAATGACGCAAATGTACTTCGCTGGAGAGGCGCTGAACCAGAGCGATCCACTTCTCGGCGCGATACCACCATCCGCACGAAAGCAACTCATCATCGAACCGACCCGCAACCCCAGCAGTGCGGAGGAAAATCTCTGCCCGTTCGATCTGGTGGTGCAATCCTTCGACGCATAGGCGAACCCTCGCACGATCCCTTCGACACGTGTGCGGCGGGTTGTCGGGAAAAATGGGCCGGCACCAGATCGGTTTTCTTGTTCTATCACACATATTGATCTATATTCAGCTCTAAATACCAGTCTAAATTCGGAGAAACATATTGATGAAATCTCCCCATATCTCTGAAGACATCCTTGCTATTGGAGAAGCGAAAGCGCAACTCTCCCAGGTGCTGCGGCGACTTCGCGAATCACAACGTCCCATTGTCATTACGCAGAACGGCCGTCCCGCCGCAGTCCTTATTACACCCGAAGAATTCGATCGGCTCCGGGAACTGGATCACTTTCTGGAAGCCGTACACGAAGGCTTAGCGGATGCGGAAGCCGGTCGAGTTGTGGACGATGATGCCCTGACCAAGGAACTCGACATAGCACTGGGATCTCCTGATTAGCCATGAGACTCCGCTGGACAGACCGCGCGCGGCGTGACCTCCTCGCCATCGGGCGCTACATCGCTCGGGATAACCCGAATGGCATTAAGTTAAGAATAAAGCTTTTATTACCAATGGATTAGGGCTCATGGCAGTTTGTCCTTGGAGACCGCTATCCGGTGCTCATCCTCCGACATAGACGGATCGCGGGCTCCATTGCTGTTTTGCCTCTGGCAGACTCGCTTTGGCCCGGATGAACGAGGCAGCGAGAATCCCAAATAAGCTGTTGTTTATAAATGCGTTAGGCTTAACTTAATGCCATTCCGAGATAACCCCGCTACAGCACGACGCTGGGTTGAGCGTCTCCGAGAACGTGCCAGACAGGCTGCACATGCTCCAATGGCTGGCCGCATGGCGCCAGAAGTGCAGAGAACCGATATTCGTGAGGTATTTCTGCGTACTTACCGAATCGTCTATCGTGTGCGGGAAGATGCGATCGAGATTCTCACGGTGTTTGAGGAGCATCGTCGTTTCAATGTGGAAGACATCCGCGAAGATGATCCCTAAGCGCTCCTGGCATAGCTCCCGACCCTGAAGGTTGTCTCATGTCTTTACACAGTGTCGCGCAACCGTTCCAAAGGACACGGTGCACGGCGTACATCCTACGTCTGGGATGACGGTGCTTGACCTACCTCTATGGCTCTGGGCTGTCGCCCTGATCACGGCCCTCATCGCCTCAACGGTCACCACCGTCACCGGCATCGGGGCGGGCCTCATCACCTATGGCATCCTGGGATTTTTCTTCGATCTCCAAGTCCTCATCCCACTCGTGGCGCCAGCGCAATTACTCGCGGTGAGCGTCCGGTGCTGGTTGTTTCGACATCATATCCACTGGCGTTTAGCGGGGTATTTCTTTCTCGGCGTCATCCCCGGCATCTACGGCGGCACCCTGCTCTTCCAGGCGTTGTCAGAGCTCGTGCTGCGTCGTGTACTCGGGGTATTTTTGCTGAGTTTTGCCCTGTACGAATGGAGGCGCAACAAAGACGTACGAACAGCGCCGCACACCGCGCTCCTCCCCCTCGGCGGCCTTGGGGCGGGGGTTTTACTCGGCAGTGTTGGGGTGCCGGGTCCTTTGCTCGCCGTGGTTTTCTTACGCTACGGGATGATCAAAGAACCCCTTGTGGCGATGATTTCCTTGTTCTTCGTGCTTGGCAACGTACAACGCACGGTCTTGTACTGGCATCAGGGGCGCTTGGGAGAGGACAGCCTGAGACTGGCCATCATGATGGGTATGGCGATGATCGCAGGTGTGTACCTGGGGCGGCTGATCCTACCGCGGATCAGCCGAGAAGTCTTTGTGCGTTTGGTCTTGATTATGCTGCTGCTCTTTGGCGTGAAATTCCTCGTATGGTAGTGAGGCTAATCGTCTCAAGAGGGTAAATCCATGATGATATTGCCATACGCATCCAGGACGGCCCGAGCCGCAGGCGGAATGACACACGTGGCGTCATACTCTTCGATAATGCACGGCCCCGCTCGTTCCGCTGCGAGGTCTGCCCGACGCAGCACCGGCGTCTGCAGCCAACCCGTGTCCAACCCGAAATAGGCTTGGCGCGAGGTCGGATGGGCGGCTTCTTCACCCACCTCGGGACGAAGGGTTTGAGGCATGCGCGACCGATCGGGTATCCCCTGCCCGACCACCTGAATATTGACCAGTTCCACGGGCTCTTCCGGCCCGGCCCGGTGGCCGTACGTGCGCTCGTGCTCCTGCCCGAATGATTCCTCTAACATGCGGACCGCCTCGGCATCCAGATGGCCATCCGGCACCGGTACTGTCAGCTCGAAGGTCTGGCCCTGGTAGTGCATATTCACCGCCCGGCGAATACGCATCTGCTGCGGCGTGAAACCGTCCGACTGCAGTTGGGCTCTCGCCGCTGCTGCGATCTGATCCCAGGCATCGTTGAGTTCCTGCGGATCGGTGCGGCGCAACAGGCGGCGGAACGTACGAGAATAGTGATGCTCAACATCGGCATAGAGAAGCCCAAAGGACGAAAACAACCCTGGCGACGGGGGCACAACGATACGATGCATGCCCAGCGCCTCCGCCATGCCCGCGGCAAAGAGCGGGCCGTTACCGCCGAAGGCAAACAGCGCGTAATTCCTGGGGTCGCGGCCGCGCTCAGTCGATACGGCTTTGATCGCTCGGATCATGTTCGAGGCGG
The DNA here is from genome assembly GCA_965178525.1 of uncultured bacterium. Taxonomy (GTDB): domain Bacteria; phylum Tectomicrobia; class Entotheonellia; order Entotheonellales; family Entotheonellaceae; genus CBCXVS01. The sequence goes on from CBCXVS010000120.1 coordinate 2,979, forward strand.
CAATCTGATGCGCGCCATATGCCGCATGCGCCAGGGATAAGCCGAGCGGCGTAGCGATTGTCTCCTCAAATACCTGATGCGCCTTGTCGGCATGCAACGTTAAGGCGCCGCCGACCAGGTATGATGGGTTGATGTAGCCGAGGATGAGATTCGCATCGGTGATGGTGGGCTCGGTCCCGCCCATATCGTAGCAGAGCGGCCCGGGCAGGGCGCCAGCGCTCTGCGGCCCGACCTGCAACGAGCCGCCGTCATCAATCCAGACAATGGAGCCACCTCCCGCACCGACTTCTGCCAGATCGATCGCCGGCACTTTCAGCATATAACCAGCGCCGGTAAGCAACCGCGACCCCATCATGATGCCGCCGCCGACCTGATATTCGAGCGACCGCGTCACCTCTCCACGTTCTACCAGCGACGCCTTGGCCGTCGTGCCGCCCATGTCGAAGGTAATAATGTTGGACAAATCGAGCGCACGCGCCAGGGTCTGCGCCCCGATGACCCCACCTGCCGGACCGGACTCGATGATGTTCATCGGCTTGCTGGCGGCTTCATCCGCGGTCGTCAAGCCGCCATTCGATTGCATCAGCAACAGCGGCGCCATGACGCGCTTGGCATCGAGATCCTGGCGCAGCGTGTCCAGATACCGCGCCACGATGGGCATCACATAGGTGTTGATCACTGTGGTGGACGTGCGCTCATACTCCTTAATTTCTGGCAAAACGTCGTAACTGATGCAGCAGGGCAAGGCCGGCGCTTTGCAGACAATCTTGTCCTTGATCATGTGCTCATGGACAGGGTTTGCATACGCATGCAGTAGGCAGACGGCAATGGCTTCAACGCCTTCCGCTAACAGCAGATCGACTGCCCGTTCGGCCTCTGCGGCATCGAGTGGTTGCTCGATGCCGCCCTGGGCATTGACGCGTTCATCCACCACCACCCGGAGATAGCGCGGCGCCAACGGCGGCGGCTTCTGCCAGGTCAGATCATAGAGGCGGGGCATGCGCAAGTTGCGGATCTCCAGCACATCGCGGAAGCCCTTGGTGGTAATCAGCCCGGTTCTAGCGCCTTTTAATTCCAGAATCGCATTGGAGGCGACGGTCGTCCCATGGCGCACCTCCTCCACATCCGCACCGCGCAAGCCCGTCTCGCCAAAGACGGTATCAAGTCCCTCGGCAATGGCCCGGGCGTAATTGTCAACGCTCGAGGCAATCTTTTTGGTGTGCAGCGCCCCATCCGCGCCCAGAAAGACAATGTCGGTAAACGTGCCGCCAATATCCACGCCAACCCGAAATCCTGTCATCGCCATCCCCTCCTCACGCGGCGCTTTCCGAGCGTTTCGGGGGATCGTCCCAGAGCACTTGCGGCGCTTCAGTCCAACCGCGCGCCGCACGCAAATCCGCACGCCGCCGCCGGGTGGCATCCTCCTCCACCGTCCACGTCGCCGAATCGATCACCACGCCGTAGTCATCCGCGGCAACCGCTAGGCTAATCAGCTCGTTCCGCACGTCTTGCAACACCGCCGCCGGGTCGCGCTGCAACGGATCACCCCAGCCTCCGGCGCCCGCGACTTCATGACGGAAGACGTCACCCCGCGTGATGGTCATGGTTACCTTCGAATCCAGCAGGCGATTCTCCCCCTGTGGATTCAGGTAATTCACCGACGGCTTGCCCGGGTGGCCGCCATAGAGGCCATAGGGACGGATGGTGTGCCGATCGGCGCGCACCTGCAACACGCCCTCGTCTTCCCGGAAGCGATAGTCCCGGCGATATGGCGTGCCGCCGCGATACAGGCCGGCACCGGCTTTATCGGGCACGAATTCGTAGGCCAGAATGTCAATGGGATGTTCGACTTCGGTGACTTCGACAGACGCTGAGGCCATATTGGCAAACATGTTGGAATTGCCGTCGAGGCCATCCGCAAAGGGCCTTCCACCCCAAGTGCCGCAGGTAAAATCAACATAAATGAACGGTGTCCGATCGGCATAATAGCCGCCAATCGAAATCCCTGTATTGCCGCCGTCCGAGGCCGCAAACACTTGATCCGGCACCATTTGCGCCAGGGCCCCGAAACAGCAGTCAACCATGCGAAAGCCTGTTAAGCCCCGAGCGGCACAGGCGGCAGGCAGGACCGCGTTGGCAATCGTGCCCGGCGGCGCCATGACCGCAATGGCCCGAAACACGCCTTCATTATTCGGAATCCCGGGCGGGAGAAT
>CBCXVS010000120.1:5201-20819 GCA_965178525.1 uncultured bacterium
CGCACAGTATGTCGCCGCTTTGGTAAACGACAGCGTGTTGTTGATCGCGCCTTTCACCTGCGGTGAACTCCCGGTCCAGTCGGCATGCAGATGGTCATCGCGTTTCGTGAAGGTCACCACAAGAGGGATCGGTTTGCCGACATCGATGCCATCGTCATCGATCCAATCCTCGAAGCGGTAGACGCCATCGGGCAGCTTCCGAATCGCCGCCCGGGTCAGCCGTTCGGCGTAGTCGATCACCTCCTGCATATAGTCTGTGACCGTGTCCGCACCGTATTTCTCGACCAGTTCGCCAAACTGCTTTTCCGCAATATGACAGGCCGCGAGCTGGGCCCGGAGATCCCCAAAAACCTTGACGGGTACCCGCACGTTCTTCTCGATCAAGGCAAACAGCGTTTCATTGCGCTTCCCGGCCTCAAACATCTTCAGGGGCGGAATGCGCAACCCCTCGGCGTAAATCTCCGTGGAATCCGAGGCGTTCGAACCCGCCACACGTCCGCCCACATCGGTGTGGTGGCAGACCGTGGCGGCGAACGCCAGGCGCTGGCCGTCCACAAAGAGCGGTTTGAACACGAAAATATCCGGCAGGTGCATGCCGCCATCGAAGGGATCGTTCATGATGAAGATATCACCGGGTGCAATGGTGTCGCCGTAGTGCCGCATGGTCGCGTCGAGGGCCGTAGGAATCGAGCCCAGATGACCGGGAAGCGTTAGCCCTTGCGCCACCAGCTTGCCGTCAGCGTCGGCAAAGGCGGTAGAAAAATCCATGTTGTCTTTCAACACGCCGGAATAGGTCGTGCGGGTAATGGTCAGCGCCATTTCATCGGCGATGGAGAAGAGCGCGTTTTTGAACAATTCGAATGCGATCGGATCGCGAGGCACGGTCATTGGGTCATCTCCTTGCGATTGGTCTCATCTGACACGGAGAACACCGGAACGGAAATGGTCTTTGTCGGCTTTATGTCACTTGAAGCAATCGCATCTATGAGTTCTAAGACGTCCGAACGAAAATAGGTTTCGCCACACTGCTGGCACACCTCAGCAGGGACATCTTCAAAAAGAAGAATTTTTTCTCCCCATAAATGAATATGGTTAACCTGCTCCTCCAAGAGATTGCCTTTGCAAACATAACAAGACTGCATCATCTCAACACCCATCTCTATCCTATCGTACGGCCCAATCTATCCACAGATCAGGGTTCGGCCGATAGACGGTGATGATTACGAGTATCTCAACAAGAGAGACACCACAGACAAGATGAATGGAAAGATTCTGTTCAGTAAATCCTAGCACTAAACAGCTTGCCCCTCTTGGGTCGTCCAGGTAAATTTCCACGATCTGACATCGCGTTGACAGCAGAGCCTCTTCAATCTCTCGAATGGTGATTTTATCAGCTTCGCGTTCCCTTTCGGAGTGCATTGTCAAACGGTATTGCCGGTTGCTCACCTTTTGTCGAATATCGGCGATGAGGGCGTTGTCGTCCCCGTTGTTGTACACGGCGTTTTCCTATGGCCCACACGACTCGCGTCAGTATCGCATACACGCTTGTGTCCATGATAGCAAAAATACCGCTAATCGAGTCGGACAGCGATCAACGCCTCGACGTCGCCTGGAACCATCCGGCGAGTGTCAACACCACCTGAAATTGCGTAAACTCGGCCATGTCACGCGCGTCATCCGCCTGCACTAAGGCCGGCAGCGGCGTAGCCTGCACGTGGGCCGCGGCCGGGGCATCTTGCGGCTCGTAATCGATCACCGACCCATCGGCGCCGCAGGCTCCAGGACGGGCGCCGCCGACGTTTTCGCCTTGGGCGCTGGCGTGTCCAGTACCAGCTGTCTTGCAGGCGTCGAGAAAGTCCACTGGTTGCTGGCCCCGCAGCCCCAAAATGACCGAACTCGTGTCGATACAATCTGCTAGATCGGGGCGCCCAATATCCATAAACCATTTGTATTCCCCCACCGTTTCCGGCCGCGCGTGCTCCAGACAGGCGCGCCACTGCTCCCCCGCTTTGGCCGTTTTCCCAGTCTCGGTGTAGAGCTGCGCCAGAAAGCAGTAGGCCATGCCGCCACCGATTTGATTGCGATCTTCCGCGATGGTCAGCGTCCCTTGCTCGTTGGTGATCAGGAAGGCCAAGCGGCGCGGCGCCTGGTCTTCCGCCCTCTGCACCCATCCCTGCACGCGCCAGCTCTGGTTGGGCTCCCGCACCACCACGGTGATCTCGTCCTGCTTCTGATTCTTCACCATGTTCGGCACGAAGACGATCTGCGCCTGGGCAAACGCCTGCTGCAAACCCTTCGGAAAGGTGCCGGCGTTTAACGACGCGCTGAAGTTCGCGTCGGCAGTAGTAAAGGGGCGCCCGGTAACGGCCTCATCCAATACTGCGGCTTGTAGCAGCTCTTGCTCCGCTTCCTCATAGCGTTTTTGATTGAGCAAGGCCCAGCCGAGATTGCGATGGATCTGAAAGCGCGTATTGCCTTCCAGGTTTTGCGCCTCAGCGCGCTGATTCGCCATGCGCAAGTAGGTTTCCGCCAACACCGGGTCGGCGCCCTTTTTCACCGGATCAAAGCGCTGAATATAGATCAAGCCGATTTCGCTAAAGGCGTAGGGGTGGGCCTCCACGCCTTGGCGGTATTCGGCCAGCGCTTGATCATACGAGCCGAGCGAGGCGTAGACATCGCCCAGCCCGATACGGGCTTGACCATGGCCCGGATCGATGGCTAAGACGCGCTGGAAGTCATCCCCTGCCGCCGTCAACAGACCGTGTTCATAGTCCACACGCCCCTGCTCGAAATAGTAGCCGGGTAACCACGTATGCACCCGCCACACGATGAGCATCAGCAGGAGCGCAAAGATAAACGCCGCTTCACTGTGAAACCGTTGCGGAATGCCGAGATACCGCAGGATGCGCCGTATCTGCTCCTGGCCCTTTTCGGTCAGGGCGCCACTGCCGATCAGGACCAGGCCCAAGCCCTGGGCAATGGTGGAAAAGGTCTGCGCAATCGTCAACCCACCGATGGTAAAAGCCTTGTAGATGCCGCTAATAAAGGCCGCCGTCAGACTCAAGGCCACCAGGGTCAGAACCTGAAAGATCCAGTCAAACCGATCCCAAGGATCGATCTGCGGCGGCGCTTCGAAGTACCACCACCAGGCTTCTGGCGGCGGCTGCAAACTCGCCCGCCAGGCGTCCAATGGCACCACGGTAGCAATGCGCTCATCATAGCGTTTCAAAGTGTTATCCCAGTCGATGAGGTGGACGAGGTGCGGGGTGGCGTCCTCCCCTCCCTCCTCCGCTAACACGGCCTGGAGGGCATCGTGCGCGACGAGGACCGCCACGGCTTGGGACGCAGAGGGCTGGGGCTCTGCAGCTTCAAACGTCTCGAGGGCGGTCGCATAGCGCTCAAGAGCCGAGGACAAGCCTGGCGCTGCCGGTTGCGCTTCCATTATTTCGTTTCCTCTACTGCTTCCGGGTGTTGTCATCAGACTGGCGTATCACCGTAAGCCATGGGCAAAGCGGATAGCAGAAGATCATAACCCAAATGGGCTGCAAACGAAAATCGGCGGCACATCCCTTTGCTTCTCCACATTACAGGTGGTATGATCTCCCCCTGGAAAATTCGAGTAGCATAATTTCGTTCCTGCATCCCATGATGCCGTTTTCGCAGTACGGGGAATCATACTTCCTGTCACGATCAAGCGTTGTCAGTCACTATTGTTCAAAAGTATGATCCTACTCTTAGTCCATTCACGACCAGCTCTATCCGTCAGGATAAGGCCCCTATACATGGCGAAACGACAAGCAGGTCAATGTCCGTCTTGGAATGTATTTATACTCGTATGGATAAGGTTCGTGTATCCGCAGTTCATCATAGAATATACAAAAGGACAAAAATCCTTTATCTGCACTGTAAAAAACCTTCCTGGGCCTTTATCTAAAATCAAGATGTTGATACCAATGTATGCGCGGATTGACGTGAACCTGCGGCGTGATAAGTCACAGGATGTTGAACTCATAAAGTGGCAGAGAACATCCGGAATCTACACACAGGAAGGTACATGTTCATGAAATACGTATTGCAGCATCGGTTCACCTGTTCTTGCAGTCTTGGCGCTCTGGGAAAATACGGCCCTATGAAAACGTGTTTTGCCGTACTCAACATCATGATTTTATGCATGCTATGGCATCCGGTCGTCGCGGTATCGGAGGGCAATGAGGCCAAAGAGGAAGTCTCGGAGACGCTTGTATATCATACACTGAGTAATGAAGAATTGCTGCAGCAGACTGAAAATGTATTTAAGGCGGCTTTGAATACCTTTCGCTCCCAGATGCGCGGCTTGGCGCAGAGCGAACTTCTGCTCGAACAAGCCCGCACAGACACCGAAGCGTTTCAAATGCCAGAAACACCTGAAGAAGCTGAAGGCGTGCCGGAGGGTAAAGACAAAGAATCCCTGGAAGCCGCGAAAATACAGACAGATCACGCCAAATCCCGCCTCGATGCGTACCGGCAGCAGCTCGATCTGCTGCAGAGCGAGCAAGCCCTCCTGGGAAAAAATATGGAGCACATCGAACAGGCGCAGTTGGCGACCTCCTCCCTGATCGATACGATTGCCGGGCTACAGCTGCCGTTGCTTGAAATCCGCTTGCGGGTTGGGGACGGTACCTTGACGCAGGAGCAAGTCCCCACCCCTTTACAGACTTACGAGCTGGAAACGCGGCGCCTGGAGCTCATCCTGCTGCAAGAGACGTTGAAGGAAAAGGCCGATGCCGCCACGCAGGAACTCCAGGTGGACATCGCGCGGATCGACGAAGCCAAAGCCATCGCCGTGGAGGCCGAGTCCCTCTATACCTCGGCGGAAAAGCGCTATACAGAGGAGCTGAAGCGGCAAGAGCTGGCGCAAGCATACTCGGGGCAGACGCCGCAGGCGCTGCTCACTGATCTATCCCAGCTGCAGGCAGAAAGGGTGGGGCTCAACGGGGCGCTACAACTCTCTCACACCCGCTTCTCTCGCAGCCAGGCCGAAGTCATGCGGCTGCAGCAACAAATTGACGCCCTCACGCCGCCCGAAGCATCGGAACGGTTGAAACCGGGGGTTGCCGTTCGAGCGGAAGAAGTCGAACAGAAAATCCAACAAGTCAACGAGATCGCGACATACTATACGACCCACATCAAACATCTGCAGCAGCTTGAAGCGGCGCTGCAAACGTTCATCGAGCATGACAACGTGTATCAAGGAGATATCACGGTTCTCAACGATCATCTGTTCAGAATGCTCGTACCGGCTGAGATTCTGGAAGGCTTGATGCAGGATGGAAAAGTCACCGAAGAGGTTGCGGACGACATCCGATATACCCATCTCGCTACCGCGAAATCGGAGGCTTTGAACTCGGCAGAAAAAGCGCTAGCCGCGTCCGAGCAAGCCAAAGAACAGTTGGGTGAGATCGCCGAACAGATTGAAAAAATCCAAAACGGCGCGCCAAGAAGCGGAGGCTTTTCTCGATCAATTGAACAAAACCGCCGAAGCCGTGCAGCAAGCTCGGCAGCGGGCTTTAGAGCTGAAGGATTTGACGGCCCAACAAGTCGTCTCAAGATTTACGGAGACCGCGGAAAAAATCAACGTTAATGCACAAGAGCTGCAACAAGTACGTAAAGCCTTCGAAACGTCTCAGAAGGAAGTGTAGGAAGAACAGCTCAAATATGACTCGTTAACGGATCCGTTGTTGCGTTCAGCACAACAAGAGTCCGCTCATGAAAAGCAGAATATTATCAAGAGACTTTATACTTTTGCCGGCATTGAATTCACAGCCGATTTAAAGGATGCGGGGCCAACTGGCACACAAGAGTCGCCACCTCAAGAAAGTGATGATTTTGCCTTCGACAAAAAGAAATATTAGAACTTGCTCTCAACACGTACACATGTTCTCGAAGGACAAGCAGAACGACGATCCCATCTGAAAGTTGCGGTCATTTCGTTAAAGCTACAGATTGAAGCTTATCATGAGGCACTGCTCGAAGCCGATACTTTAGCGCATCAGCAGTATGCCAATGCGGTCGAGCTGAAAACACGCATCGGCCGCCGGCAGCTGCAGGACGAGGAGATACCGGAGGGGATCACAGAGGCGTTAAACCGCGATCGGATCACGCAGTTGGAAGCCGATACGGCCGCATTGCGGAACGATGAGGCGCATATACAGCAACAATTCGCTAGCCTCTTCGAGCCGAACGAAACGGCGAGGCAGATCCGGGTATCACTGAGCGAAACGATCCGGTCCGTTGGCAAGCGCCTGGACATCCTCAAGGACCTCGAAAAATTGCGGCGTGAGTTTAAACGCACAAAGGATGAACTCGACGAAAGCGAAAAAGTGCAACTGCAGCGGGTGGCTGCGGGCCGGCTGCAAGACGAGGCAAGCCGGGAAGAACAATGGCTTGGATTGGTGCCTTCGGAGGAGGCTGGCGAGGTCACCAAGACGTTGCAATTCTATTATGAGACACTCCTCGATCTGGAGTCTAAACAGGCCAATTTACGCCAACAAATGGCGTTGACGGAACGCCTCATCGAGCTGGCAGAGTCGGAAAAAACCGCACTGACCGAACTCTTGCCGTTTCTGCAAAACCAAAGAGAGGCGTTACAAACCGCAAAGGAGAAGGAAACGGTCAGCATTCAGGCGCAATTCATGCCGCAAAAAGCTGCAGATATCCTGAACGCATTCGAAACCAAAACCGGCGAACGGCTTCCCACGCCGCCGCCCATTGCGGAGGCCAAGAAAGAGGAGGCGATTGCCGCCGTCGCCGACCTCCTGTTTGATCGGCATACCGAAGTCGTTGCCGCACAGAAGTGGACGCGTCTCTTTGAACAAAGCCTGTCCGCTGCAGGGATCGATGGCGAGATCGGGACCTATCAAGACCAATTAGGCGCCCTAGAGGCCCAGGGCGCGGCCATCCAACGCCATCGGTATCGCCTCGCCGGTCATCCGCCGAGTGACATCGCCAACCTGGCCCCGGAGGAGCAGCCGCAGACCGAAGCCGACTCCCGTCATATGCGGCAAGGTATCATCGGCGTCTCGCGCTTCGAGCGGTCTAACATCCGGCAGCAGGCCATCATCCACATCTTGATCCGGTTGGCGAGTATTGTGCTCGGGGCGCTCGTGCTCATGTGGATTTTCAACTTTTTTACCAATCGGGCGAGCAAGCGCTATCAGAATTCCGCGGACAGCGGCAGTGCGCAGACGGCGTTGGTGCTATCGTTTCTCAAAGCCTTTTTCAGAGCCGCGATTTGGACGGCTGCACTGATTATGATTCTCAGCACGCTGGGCTTTAATGTCACCACGATTGTAGCCGGTCTCGGTATCGGCGGTCTGGCCATTGCCATGGCGGCGAGAGAAACCCTGGCCGATATCCTGGGCGGCATTATGATCTTTGTCGAACGGCCCTTTGTCATTGGGGATACGATCCAGGTGGGTTCGGGTCCGGTGGCCAAGGTCGTCGATATGACCTGGCGCACCACAAAACTGCTCGGCACCTCGACGTATTATTTCAACGTGCCCAATAGCCAAGTGGCGAATTCAACCATTCAGAATTTCACCCGGGACAAACCGATTTGCGACTGGGTAACGATTTATGTGTCTGCCGAGCATGATCCCGCAGAGGTGGTGGCGGTTTCGAATCAGGCCCTGCAGGTGTGCGACCGCATGGTGCAGGGCGAGGGGATGATCGGCACGTCGATCAATGGCCTGACCGAGTTAGGCAATCGGACCGTCATGAGTTACTCGCCTTGGTGGTATATCGATGACTACCACAGACGCGGTGGGCTCCGGGGCGGCGTCTGGCAGGTGATATGGAAGCGCATGCGCGAGTCGGGTATTAAGTTGGAAATCATACCGTTCGAGTGGCAAGAGGAGGGGCGCCCGGATATCGGATTGTTCGCACCGGACGATGCCGAGGCATAGGCTGCACAACCCGCTGCTCGGGTAAGCGCAAGGCACTGCCGTCCCACACCACGTCCACGCGCCCTATCCTATGACGACGCGGGCGCACGAGCCGTCGGCTCCTTTTTCTCCTCTTTCTCAACGGCCTCTGCGGCTGGCGTATCGGCGTCAGCCTGCGGGCGCAGACGGCTCCGTACCAGAAGCGCCGGCAAGATCGCCAACAGTGCTAAGTATCCGTTGAACAGGAGATAATCTTGCCAGGCAGCCGTACTGGCTTCCACATGCAGCAGCCGCCCAACGAGCGCCAGACTCTTGGTAGGAACGAGTACCGCCACCTCACCCAACCAGGTAAAGGTCTGTTGGAAATCGCGTAAGGCGGTCGTAAACCCAAGGGAATCGGCCGGGCTGCTCTCGGCAAACTCTTGCAGATGCAGACCATAGCGCTGGTCCCAGACGACCGCCGCCACGGCCGTAGCCAGTGTATTGGCAATGCTACGCATCAGGCCAATGAGCCCGGAGGCCATCATCACCTGATTCTCAGACAACGCCCGGAGGGCCGTCAGATTATTCGGCGAGACGATCAACCCTTCGGCCATAAAGCGGAGACTCAAAAACATCGACATCGTCAGGGCCGTGGTCCAGACATTGATGCCGGAATAGGCAATGAAGATGCAGCCATACATGAGGAGACCGCCGATCACGAGAAGCTGGGGCGTGCAACGGTCCGACAGACGGCCCACCGCCAGCACCGACACGCCATAGACGATCTGCGACGGCAGCATGGTCCACGCCACGAGCAGCGGCTCGAAGCCGAGAATACGCTGCATGAGCACCGGGAACATGGGGCCCGTATTGCGGAAGGCCATGGTGGTCAAAAACATCACGACCATCGCCATAACAAATGGGAAGGAGCGGAACAAGCGCAGTTCGACTAGGGGTTCCGGGTGTCGCAGCTCAATGATCACAAAGACAATCATCGCCACCACGGCAATCACCAGGAGCGTCTGGATATATGGCGAATCCCACCCTTCCCGCCGCCCCTGGCTCAATGCGATGATAAACGTCGTCACCGCCATTCCCACGCTGAGCAAGCCGTAGATATCCAGGCGGCGGCGCTCCGGTCGTTTGAGCGGGGGCAACAAGCTCCACGCCAGCATGAACCCCAAGACACAAAACGGTAAGAGCACAAAATAGACCGCACGCCAGGAGGCAAATTCCAACAGATACCCCCCCGTGAGTGGCCCGACGGAGGGGCCGATGGACCACCCTAGCAACGATAGCCCCAAGGCCATGCCACGTTGATTCGGCGGAAAAATTTGGTAGAAGATGGCCATCGAGAGCGGCACAATCAAGCCGCCGCTCGCCCCAGAGAGAATGCGGAAGAACAGCAAGGAGGTCCAATCCCAGGCCAAGCCGCTGCCCAGGACGCCGACGGTAAAGAGCCCCAGACTCAGCAAATAGAGATTGCGCGGACCGAAGCGGCCACTGAGCCAGCCCAAGGCGGGAATGGTCACCGTGCGGGCAATGCTGGAAGCCGTCACCACCCAATGGATATGATACAGCTCGACTCGCAGGCTGGTCATAAGCTTGGGGAGAATCAGGTTGGTCGTCGAGGCATTGATGGCAAACACGACGAGCCCAATTCCCAACAGTCCAGCGGTCAGCCAACGCTCCCGCAAACCCAGGTGGGATGAAGAATGGTCAGTATCCATAGATGATGCCGCAGTCGCAAATACTAAAATATGATACGATACGTCTTGTAATGATACCATACACGAAAAGCGGCATCGTGACAAGAGACAGGGTGAGGAAAATCGGTCGCGTCAGGCATCCGAGAGGTGTCATCGCCGCTCTAGCGTGGCGACAGACTGAAAAGCGGAGAGCGCCTGCTTCGGCAGGGCTTCGGCAAAAGCCCGGTCCAGGGGGAGATGTCCCACCATGAGCCGATAGTACACTGGCCCGTAGAGCAGATCACAGGCCACGTCCGTATCGAGATCCGGCGCGAATTCCCCGGTCGCCTTGCCGCGTTCGATGAGATCACGGGCAAGAGCGCGGCGCCGCAGCAAAAAGCGCTCGCGGAAATCAGCCAGCACGTCGGGCTCGGCCTGCCCTTCGCCCACGACCTCCGCCACAATACGGCCATACGTCCCACTATAATGCTCGATGAGCAGCCCCACTTGTTCACGCAGGGCCTCGCTGACACTCTCGGCTTGTGGATCGCGCGTCCGAGGCACGATTGACGCAAAGGCGTCGATCACGAGCGCCACCTTGCTCGACCACCAGCGGTAGATGGTTGCCTTGCCAACGCCGGCTTTCTTCGCGATCGCTTCGATGGTCAGATCCCGGACCGTTGTCGTTTCGAGCAAAGCATTAGTGGCATCCAGGATGGCCTGCCGTGCCGCCTCACTGCGGGGACGTCCCGGCGCGCGTTGTGCGGATTCGGGCTTCTTGGTCATCAAATACGTTCCTTTTGTTCAGACCTACGACGCAACTATAATACGAGACCACGCAAATGTTAAGTCCCTGGACAAAATTGTTGCCACATTCCATAATCTGCATATGTTTTCCTATCCGTCTCGTAACGCCCGTATCGTGGAGACCCCAACCATGACTGAGACACCCTTGCACTGGCAAACGATCCGTGCCTTATCTGAGCAAATTCACCGGGGTACGCTCTCTCCTGTCGCGCTGGCAGATTTTCGCCGGTCAGGCCGGGGGCCATTTTGCCCGGATCGGCGCCTATATTGGGGAGGTCCTAGGGGTCAAGAGCGCCGGCATGACCTATGAGGACGAGGGCAAGAACCGGCGTTTGCGCATTGCCGATGTGGCCGAGGCCGAGATTCAGGCCCTGGCGGGTCAGGGCGATGCGGACATCACCATCACCAATCACCCGCTGTGCATTGCGCCGGGGTATCCCGCGGTGGTCGCCCGCTCCACCCGCTTGACCTATCACGATTATGGCCTGGAGTGGGAGCTGTCTGAGAAAAACGGCTTTTACTCGCCCTTTAACTACGCAGGACCGTAGGGCCAAGTGCGGATGGCACAAGGGCAAATCCGGAAATGGCAGCGAATGAACGGTGCGCATCTGCATGATGCAAATGACGCGTGGGGGTCAAGCGTGTGATCGGCTGGTACGGGGTGCTCCGGCGGAGGTCGCACGCACCCCGGGCTTTGGGGAGGGTGATGATGCAAGCGGGGACGACGTGGGAAGCCGTGCTCAGACGCGATCGGATGATGGTGCTGGGCGGCCTGGTCGGGATTTCGGCGCTGGCCTGGGCCTACCTGGGGTATATGGCCTGGGAAATGGAAGCCGTGGATATGGCGATGCAGATGGCCATGCCGCGCCTGCGCGTCTGGGGCGCCATGGATATCCTGCTGCTGTTTGTCATGTGGGTGGTGATGATGGTGGCGATGATGGTGCCCACGGCCGCGTCCATGATCCTGACCTACGCAGCCCTCATCCGGCGGCAGCAAGCGCAACCGGAACCGTTTGCGCCCACGACGGTGTTTCTCGGGGGATACCTGCTGGTGTGGACCGGCTTCAGTGCCCTGGCTACCCTGGCGCAATGGGGCCTCCACAGTGCCGCCCTGTTGTCTCCCATGATGGTGAGCACCAGTCCTATTCTGGGCAGCGTACTGCTGCTGAGCGCCGGTATCTTTCAGTGGACGCCGTGGAAGTATGCCTGCCTCAAACACTGCCGCTCTCCATTAGGATTTCTCCTGACAGACTGGCGTGAGGGCGCCTGGGGGGCTCTGTGGATGGGGTTGCGGCATGGCAGCTACTGTATGGGGTGTTGCTGGTTTCTCATGGCCTTGCTGTTTGTCGCAGGGGTGACGAATCTCTTGTGGGTGGCGACGATCACGGCATTTGTCCTGGTGGAAAAGATAGTCCGGCGTGGCGATCTCGTGGGACGCGTGGCAGGCGGCGTGCTCGTCCTGGCCGGCATCATCCTGCTGGTTCAGGTGTGGTGACGATCGTCGTCGCGGCACATCCCATATTGTCGCAGCTGAAAATACTACCGTTTCAGGATGTCGTCGTCTCAGTCGGTCATGGAGATAATCCTTCGAATCATCGCTCATGATGCGGTTCCCGAGTCGTCTTCCTCGGACACGGGCTCATAGATGATGCTACAACTGTCGCAGATGACAGCCCGGGCTGGACGGGGACAATCGCAATCGGTCTCAACCACAATCTGACAGTAATAGCACGCGTGATTATGGGGCCGCATGCTACGTCCTCCTATTGGTTCGCGGTTCATAGTGATCTGCCTATTTCAGAGCGCTGTCTGTAGCGCGCGTAATGCCAGCCCTGTAGCCACCGAGGTGAGTTCGCCGCCACCCCGAATGTGGTCAGGCGCAAATTTCTGTTCAAATAGCCGCCTTACGGCCGGCACAAAGGACGACCCGCCTGTGAGGAACACGCTATCGACATCCCGCGACACCACGCCACAGCGGTCGAGCAGACCATCGATACAGGTGCTCATCTCCTCGAGATAGGCGTCAATCCACGTTTCGAAGCGCTCTCGCGTCACGCTGGCAGCGATGTCGACAGGCGGCTCGGTAAAGACAAATGTGTTGGCCTCGTGCGCTGACAGGGCAAACTTGGTGTGTTCAACCGCCTGATACAAGTGATACCCGAGATCCTCCTGAATCACATGTAGTAAGCCATCAATCTTCTCCGGCTCCAAGGATTGCGCGCGAATATCTTCGAGCATACGCAAGGTTTGCCTCGTCCTGAGGAACGACAGCGTATCCCAGCGTTCGAGCTGCGCGTAGATCTCATGAGGCATGGACAAGAGCTTGCCAAACGAGCGATACGAGGTCCCAAACCCCAACTGCGGCGTGACCAGATGCCGGATAAAACGGCTATCAAAGTCGTTACCGCCAACCGCGACGCCAGCCGTACCGAGAACGCGGCGGTGTTCAAGCTCGTGGTCACGCCAAGAGGGGCCTAAACGCAGCAACGAAAAGTCGCTCGTGCCCCCGCCGAAATCCGCGGTGAGCACAAGCTCGTCGTGGTTGAGCTGTGTCTCATAATACGCGGCCGCGGCAACCGGTTCAAACTCGAAAACAACCTCGGCAAATCCCCCTTCTTGGATGGCCCGCGTCAGCCGGGCATGCGCAAAGGCATCATCGACCTCATCCCGCGCACCTGAAAAATGCACGGGCCGGCCCACCACGACACGGGAACCAAGCGGCCCGTATTGCGCTTCAGCAGCCGTTTTGAGCGCGCCCACGAGAATCCCGACCAAGTCTTCCAGCCGGTACATACGATTCACCAAACGGGTTTGTTCAAACAGCCGGCTGGCGAGAAACGCCTTCATCGATTGGATGAAGCGGCCTCGGGGCTCTGACGCCAGATAACACTGAATCGCTTCAGGCCCGGCCACCACGAGCCGGCCCTCGGCTTCGTCATCTCTGGGGTGAAAGAAATACAGCACCGACCGAAACGTGGTCGTGTGGTGGCCATCTGCTTGAAAGGAGATCAACTGCACGTCTCCCTCCGGCGTGGCGACCGCGATGGCACTGTTCGTGGTTCCAAAATCAAGGCCAACGGCTAGAGGCATGTGCCCGCTCCCTTGCATGCCTGCGTCTCCTCGGTCTCTCTCTGTTAAGTGCCCGAACAAAACTAAATTCATTTTTTCCTCTGGAAAAACGATGTAGCTAATTTTGTCCAGGGACTTATACTCTGTCTGTGATGCAGATTATACCGCGTACGACGTGGCACGGCGTTTTGATTGGGTGGAGATCTTATCCGTGAATCCAACTGAGACCGCAGAAATCGGCACGACAGGCTTGCGCGTCAGTCGGCTCGGTCTGGGCGGCGTGGCCCTGTCGGGAGCGCCGCCCGCGACCGACCCCGAGCAGACGACCTCCGAACACGAGGCCACGGCACTCATCCACCGCAGCCTGGAATTGGGCGTCAACTACTTTGATACCGCGCCGATGTATGGCGTTGGACAAAGTGAGAGACGGTACGGCGCAGCCTTGAACCGTATGGCACGCGAACGCTATGTGCTCTCGACAAAGGTCGGACGCTTGATTAACCCTGTTGAGCCAGGTAGCGCGGAGATGACATGGGCGTTCGATTTCAGCCGCCAAGGCGTCGTGCGCTCCGTCGAGGACTCCCTCGCACGCCTGGGATTGCCCAGTATCGACATTCTCTTCATTCACGACCCGGACCATCATTATCAGCAGGCGCTGACGCAAGCCTTCCCGGTCTTGATGGACCTGCGCGCGCAGGGCAAAGTCAAAGCCATCGGGGCCGGGATGAACCAGTGGGAGATGGAGTTACAGCTTGCCAAGGAGGGAAACTTCGACAGCTTTCTGCTCGCCGGCCGCTATACCTTGCTCGACCAGACGGCTCTGCCCGAATTTTTGCCCTACTGTGTGGAAAAAAATATCAGCGTCATCGCCGGTGGCCCGTACAATAGCGGCATCCTGGCCGTTGGCCCCAGAGCGGGCGCCACGTTCAACTACCGGGCCGCCAGCCCGGAGATGATGGACAAGGCACGTCAGCTCTATGAGGTGTGCGAGCGCTATGAAGTTCCACTGAAGGCGGCAGCGCTGCAGTTTATTCTGGCGCACCCGGCGCTGGCGTCCGTGATTCCCGGAGCGCGGTCCGTAGCAGAGGTGGAGGAGAATTGCAGGATGGTGGCGTTTCCGATTCCCACCAACGTGTGGGCCGAGTGCAAAGAGAGACGACTGATTGCAGCGGACGCGCCGACACCGGGCTAAATACCAGAGACGCCAATGGTCAAGACATGGGATGCAGTGATCGTGGGCTCCGGCCCTAATGGCTTGAGCGCGGCCATCGAACTCGCCCGCCATGGCTTTGAGGTCTGCGTGCTCGAGGCCGCGCCAACCCTTGGCGGCGGCATGCGGACGCGCGAGCTGACCTTGCCCGGTTTCTTACACGATGAGTGCGCCGCCATCCATCCGATGGGCATTCTGTCACCTTTTTTTCGCCAATTGCCCCTGGCGGCGTATGGCTTGGCGTGGGTGCGGTTTCCGGCAAGCGTGGCGCACCCGCTCGACGATGGGCCGGCCCCCATGCTCTATCGCTCGCTCGACCGCACGGCAGAGCGCCTCGGCCCGGACAGTCGGCGGTGGCGGCGTCTGTTGGCGCCCTTTCTGCGCCATGCCCATGAGCTGCTCGAAGACCTGATGGGCCCTTTGCGCTTGCGCCCCCACCGGTCGTGGCTCATGGCGCGCTTCGGCTGGCATGGTGGGCGTTCCGCCATGCAGCTGGCACGGGCATGGTTTGAGGCGCCGCCGGCGAGAGCTCTTTTTGCCGGCTGTGCCGGTCATGCCGTTTTGCCGCTGGAGTCGTTCTTCACCGCGGCCATGGGCTTGATCTTCTCGCTCACGGCCCACGTCGAGGACTGGCCTTGTGCGCGTGGAGGGTCGGCATCCATCGCGCGGGCGCTGGCGGCCTATTTCCAGTCATTGGGCGGTGCCACTGAGGTGGAACGGCCGGTGCGGTCGCTGCACGATATTCCCGACGCACGCGTCATTCTCTTCGACCTGGCGCCGAAACCATTCGTCGCGGTGGCGCACGCGTCCTTGCCGCGTCGCTACTGCCAACGGTTGCTGCGATATCGCTATGGACCCGGCACGTTGGACATAGCGCCCTTCGGGTGGGCTTTTCAATACCAGGCCCGTTATCAAGGTCCGGCTCGTTGTGCGGTTGACT
>CBCXVS010000121.1:0-20775 GCA_965178525.1 uncultured bacterium
AAGGTCAATTCGTTTCAGGCTTTTGAGTTTTTATTTCAACAAGTTGTCGCCGAATCACGGGAGGAACTTCGGTCTAACGCGTCGATGGCTTCAGAGCGAATATTGACCTGGGTGCGGTTGTTGCGCCAAACGGGCTGCTGCCCGGGCGGCTCCAGGTTGTCAACGAGTGCGGGCTGATCCGGCTCGAAGCGTATCGTGTCTCCGTCAGGTTGGAGTCCGAGAACGCGGAAGGTTCCATTGATCAAGGTGTACATGGGCAACAAACTCCTTAGGTTAGGCGACTCGCCGAAAGCGGTCTGTTTCGGTGATCGGAACCTGCAAGATCAAAGGTAACTGGGCGATTTGACTCGATACGATCGGGTACGATGACGGAGAGGACAAACAACATACCTGGGTCTCACCTCGTCAACCGTTACCCGCACTTGGAGTGCCCAGCTCAGTGGACATGCTGGTCGCGGCCATGGCGGCACGTGACGATGCCGCCATGGCAAGCGTTACGGCTTGATCGCATGTAGAGTGGGGTTATGCAGCTCTGCGCGGCGCAAGGGCAACATCGCATTCGTCATGCCCGCGACTAAACCCAGGGTGTACAAGACAATCCCGCTGACAAGCCCAAACCCCAAGAAGACCACACCCCCGATGCAGATCACGCCGGGGGCAACGGATGTGATCAGGTTGTTGCGCATGTTAATTTCAAAATGATCGGCGAGGTCAAACAGATGCCCCAGTCGGTTCAAACTCTCGTCCATCAAGATAATCCGGGCCGTATCCGTGGCGATTAAAGAGCCGCCACGCAGCGAAATGGAGACATCGGCCTGGCTGAGCGCGATGGCATCATTGATGCCATCGCCAACAAAACAGACGGATTTGCCCTCTTGTTGCAGTTGCTCGATCACGGCCGCTTTGTGTTCCGGGAGGGTTTCGGCCACGTAATGGTCGATACCCAATTCTTCCGCGAGCTTATGGGTCGGCTCGGCATGATCCCCCGAGATGATGTATAGTGACATCTGGCGTTGCCGCAGCGCTTCAATGATGCGCGTCGCTTCCGGACGCACGGTCGCATGCAATTCAATAGCGCCGCTCACGTGATCATCAATGGCGACATAGACAAAGGCATAGCCCTGCTCCTGACCGTTTGCCTGGAGCGTATGGAAGTCAGGAGGTATGGAGATCGCTTCCATCTCCATAAACCGCATACTACCCACCCGCACCCAGGTGTTGGTGATCGCGACCTTGATGCCGTACCCGATTTCATAGGCGCTCTCGTCAATCTCTGGCAAGCGCAAGGCACGCGTGCTGGCCTCTTGCAGGATGGCCCTGGCAATGGGGTGAGACTGGTTCGATTCCGCTGCCGCCGCGTAGGTTAACACGTCATTTTCGGAAAGACCATTGCATGTGTAGATGGCCCCGATATGGGGCTGTTCTAGGGTCAGGGTGCCGGTTTTGTCGAACACGATGGTGTCGATCTGGGCCAACGCCTCCAGGGCGCGGCCGTCTTTAATCAGAATGCTCTGGTTCGAGGCGATACGGAGGAAGTTCCACACGCTGATCGGGGCGATAAGCCGCATATTGTAGCCAATACTGGCTTTGAGAATGGCCAGCGCCTCGCTGTTGCCAAACATGGGCAAAATCACCGCCCCAAGCGCCAGGGTCGGCAGCGCGGCGCGGTCGGCGATCTGCTGCCCGCGCGATTCGATCTCGCTCTGGAAAGCAATGGTACGACGTAAGATGTCGCCAATTTGGGCGATGACGGTATCCGCCCCGGATTGTTCAACGGTGATGTAGATTTTGCCGGACAAGACGATGGTTGAGGCGAACACCAGGTCACCGGGGGCTTTTTCCGCTGGCTGGGATTCTCCGGTCAGGAGATGCTGATCGATACTCGCCACACCAGAGGCGATGGTGCCATCCACCGGGATGATGTTTCCCGTCTGCACCACGACTAAATCGCTAAGCTGTAGGTCTTCGAACGGGATCTCTATCTCCACTTCGTCCCGTTGGACCCAGACAAAATGCGGTTGATCGGCGAAGATATTGATCAGGCTCTTGCGGGATTTTGCTTCCGTTTGCAGGCCAATTTTTTGGCCGATGTTCAGCAGCCAACTCAGCAGGCTCGCGGCAAAGAAATAACCCGTCGCCATGGTCCCCGTGAAGAAGAAAATATCCACGACATATGCGGAGATGCGGCGCTCCTGCCACAGCGACTTGAAGCCCGCACGGTAAAAGGGAAACGTGGCATAGGCGATCAACGGGAGACTGAGGAGGCGCAGCGGCGGCAACACCATGCCGGCAACGGTAAGCCCTATGGCGGCTGAGGCCGCAAAGATATATTGGTCCGTCTTTTTCTCTAGCGCCTCGCGTTCGCGATCACCTTCCGGAGATGCAAACCTTTGCATCTCCGGAAGGTGATCCTCCGCCACATCCGGCAGCGTGAGGGTCGCGGTGGAGGGTGCGTGGAACGGGGCCGGCTGATCCTGTTTTTTCGTGGCGAGCTTATCATATACGCGTATCCCGGCCCACATCGCTCCGAATGGTAGAAGAAATGCGAATAGAAACATTGACCCGTCTCCATGGTTGAGGTATTGCAAAAGAGTAGTGGACGGCCGCATCAAGGCAACCGCATACGGCGGCGTGGAACCGATCTCTCAGCCGTTAATAGACAGCTGAGAAGACGCTGTTTTTTTGGCTAACACGCACCTCTCAAGTCATGCCCATGACGTTTCCGATACCGTGAGATGCCCCTGAGTATAAAAGACTAGGAGCCGTCTCACAACAAACCCGAGACCACGACTGCCCGGTACCGATCGCCAAGGAACATACGGGAAGGAGACGTCACCTTGACAACGTCTCCGACGTGGCCCACACCTGCTAGACCTGCAGGACATCACGCGAGGCCAATGGAGCACGTCATGATGCGCATAGTCCGGCTCTTCTCTCTCTGTATCGCTTTTGTTGCCGTAGCACTGGCCGGGGCAGCTCCGGCTCGTTCACAAAACATGGATGGCAAAGGTCATACACCCTTTGCCAAGATAATGGCCACGACGGAACAGACCTTTGCCAACTTCTTCGAGGGCGTCCATATTCACATTATCGATCCCGCCCGCTATGTGAATGTTGGCCCCACCGCCGCCGTCCCCATTGTGGATATGACAGGCTTTCGGGAACGGCTCCGGAAGCGCAGCGGTATTGCACTCTCGTTCCTCACAGCACGACGTATCTTGCAGGAGATTCCCGCCGTCCTGGCTCAGGGCGAAGTCGCCACCGGGCTGTATCCGCTCGCCGACAGCCGGACCTTATGTCTGATCACGGGCGGCGATCCCCACATGACCCTGGAAAACGCCCTGGCGCGGATGACACGCCTGGAGAGGCCGGCAGTGCCGCAGTGGGTACCGTTTGATGTGACCGCGCTGTTTCGGTTGCTCCTCTACCATGAAATCGCCCATTGTTCGGAGGATCTGGGGCGGTATCGCTCGCGGGACTGGACGGCCTACAACACCTACATGGCGGAAAACCTCGGGGATGCCTTTGCCGTCTTACTTCATCTGCGTGATACGGGAGATGATATGCTGCCTCACTTCTTCGCGCTGCTCCGGCGCACGATGCTCTTGACCACTAATGATATTGAGCATATGACCGTGCCCACGATAGAGGCTGCGCGGCTCTGGGGCGCCACGCGCTTGCACGGCGGCCGCCTGCAAGCGATGAGCCGGAAAGCGCTCTTCCACCAGGCGCAGCGCCTGGTGGCGACGTATGCCTTGACACCGCACGCCTTCTCAAGATTCGAAGCAAACATGCGCATGGCGCCAGCACACGCCTTTTTCGCGTCTCACCTCCCACCTCAACGGCCTCCTATTCCCGCCCCTTAAGTACCTGAACAAAATTAAATTGGCGGTATCCTGGGATTATCACAACGGACCGATTGGGGATGTCGAGCCACATGAAATCCTCTAAATACCTGGACAGAATCTCCTTTATACATTTCTCCAGGGGAAAACTATAAATTTAATTGTGTTTCGGTACTTATAACGAATCCCAAAACGCCCAAAATACGACTCATATAAAGGGCCGAAGGGGAGCTGCGATTATCCCAGGACACCACCCGTTCACCCAGCCGTTACGTCTCGTCGAAAACCTCCTTGGCCACTCGCACCGCATTTGCGGCTGTCGGCCAGCCGGCATAGAACGCCATATGGGTGATCACCCCGCCGATTTCTTCTTGGGTCACCCCATTATTCAAGGCGCGCCGGATATGGCCACGCAACTCGTCCGTACGATAGAGCGCAATCAGGGCCGTGACCGTGATCAGGCTGCGATCACGCTTCGATAAATCCGGTTGTTCCCATACGTCACCGAACAGCACGTCATCTCTGAGTTGTCCCAGTTTCGGAACCAAGTCGTATATCGCAGGCCGTGCCTCAGCCATAGGACCTCCTTCGTATCAAGCCGCTCAATGGATTGGCACACGAACAGCAGCACGCCAGCGCGTGTTCCGGTCCGTTCCATGCGCCAGGGGTCGCCGGCGTGCAGTATACTACGCCTGTGTCCCTGAGAAAACTCGCCATGCGCATCACCAGCAGCATTCGGGTAAGATAAGGGAAAACAGGTCTGTCCCGAATGGCATTAAGTTAAGCTGAACTGATCTATAAACAAATACTTGTTTCATCCCGAAATGACCTTCAAATGACGCCGATTGGCTCTTGGCGATGGCTCAGCCGTGCGATCCCTTCATCGATTGGGTGAGTTGATGGCCCGCAACGCCTAACTAACCACGAATCACTAGTCACGAACCCCTAGACGTTCGTTAACACGGGCTTCAGCGCGTCCATCAACGGCGGCAAATACGTTTCCCAGTCGCCAATGATACCGACGTCAGCCGCCTTGAAAATGGCGGCGCGCCGATTGCGGTTCAGCGCTAGGATGACGCCGGCTTTCTGAATGCCCACGGTATGGTTGAAGGCGCCGCGGATGCCGACGGCCAGATAGACGCGGGGGGCGATAGTCCGCCCGCTAATGCCCACTTGAATGTGGTGCGGGAGCCACCCGGAGTGCACCACGTTGCGCGTGGTGGCCATGGTGGCGCCGATCGACTCGGCCAGCGTCCGGATGCGGGGTAGGTGTTCCGGGCCGCCGATCCCCATGCCAACGCCCATGACGATCGGCGCTTGCGTCAGCGCAACGGCGTCCCCATCCGCCTCGTCGTGCGCCTCGATCAGGGTGATATCCGTCCCGGTCAGCGCTGCGGCCGCAAGTGACTCAACGACAACGTTGGCGCTCGGATCCGGCGCCGTTGGCGTCAGCACGCCAGGGCGGAGCGTGACCAGATTCGGCAGGGTTTTGGACATGATCGGGGCGATGACATTCCCGCCCAGCGCGGGTTTTAATTGCACGAGCTGCCCTTGGCGGTTGATTTCAAGGTCGATCGCATCCCCGGTCAGGCCCAACTGCAACTGGGCTGCGATACGCGCGGCCAGATCGCGGCCGTCGGCGGTTGAGGCAAAAAGCATGGCATAGGGCTGCGCCGCCTGCACGGCGCTCGCCAGTGTCTGGCTCACCGCACGACTGCATACCGCGCCAAGTGGCGTGTTATCCAGTACCAGCACGCGGTCGGCCCCGTAGGCGCCAAGTTCCTGCACCAAGCTGTCCTGTGGCGGGCCGATCAGCAGCGCCACCACTTCGCTCTGTGTCGTCGGGGTCAGGGCTCGGGCCTTGCCCAACATCTCGTGGGTGACATGCCGGAGTCCCCCTTGCCCCATCTCCGCCACGACCCAGATGCTTTGACGCCGGTTGTCCGGATACCGTATGGCGCTGGTTGGCGCCTCAGCCGCCGCTTCTTCAGCGGCGAGCGCTTGCAAGCGCTCGCGCAGCCATGCCGCCATTTGTTGCGCGGCGGCGGCGGCATCTGCCTCGGTAATGACGATACCCTGACGGTTGGGTTCAACGAGCCGGATGTCCTCCACCCACGTCGGGGAACCGTCGAGACCGAATTGCGACACGTCGGAAGATAATTGCGCGCAGCTCATTTCCTCGACCGGCTTGGCCTGAGCTTCCGCCAATTCGTCACGGCTGGCATAGCGTTCAGGCGCCACGCCCTCGGTGACACAGACCAGGGCCGGCAGCGGAGAGGTGATCACCTGGTACCCTTCATCGGTCACGCGCTCGGCCACGACGCGGTTGGTCTCGGCTTCATAGTCCAGCCGGCGCGCCTGGCTGATGTGCGGCAGCCCCAGCAATTCGGCGACCTCAGGGCCGACCTGTCCCGTTTCAGCGTCCGTGCTATTGCGGCCGCAGAGAATCAAATCGGGCTGTTCGCGTTCCAGAGTCAGGGCCAGCGCCCGAGCCGTGGCCAGCGTATCCGAGCCGGCCAGAGCCCGGTCCGTGAGTAGGATGGTGCGGTCAGCTCCCAGAGCGAGACACTGCACCAGTCCTTCCCGCGCCTGTGGCGGTCCCATCGATATGACCAGCACTTCATCCTCCGGGCCGGATTTCAGCTGCACAGCACGCACCAGCCCCAGGAGGTCAAAGGTGTTAATCTCCGACGGGACGCCCTCCCGGATAATGGTTTTGGTCTCATAATCAAAGCCAATTTGGGCGACAACCGGGACGTATTTGACGCATACGGCAATCTTCATCCGCTGGCCTTTCCTGTGGAAACATGATGCCACTGATGGTGTCCAGGTTCTTATTATGCGTCAAGGTAAGGGTCTGACACAATGCCCGGTCAGGGATTGACACGCCCTCAGCCCCCTGTGTAAGGTATCGCTGCGTCGCGTAAGCGCATGAATATAGCGAGGCGTGGACATCGCACAGGAGGGCCGATATGGAGGAGCGCAAATACCAAGTTTTTTCGGCTGATGGACACATGGAACCACCGCCTGAGGACTGGGAACCGTGGGTGCCGCAGAAGTATAAAAACCGGGCTCCCAGAATGATCAAGCTCGATCATGGCGGAGAGGCTTGGACTGTGGAGGGGCTACCGCTGATTCCGGTTGGACCCGAAGCGGTATGCGGCAATGCCCCGGAGTACCATCGGCGTACTGGCAACAGCTATTGGGAAGCGGACGGTGTGACGCGCCGGGCCGGGCTCGGCGATGGGGTGCAGCGTCTGCACGAGCAAGACCTGGACGGCGTCGATGCCGAGATTCTGTTTCCGCCCTTTTTCGTCAGCAAATTGATCCGCAGTATTGCCGACAACCCAGTCTATCTGGCCATGGTGCAGGCGTACAATACCTGGCTCGCCGAGGCCTTTTGCGCCGTGGCTCCGGACCGTCTTATCGGTGTGGCCAGCTTGCCGGCCACCGGCGTGGATGATGCGGTGGCGGAGTTGAAACGATGCAAGCACTTGGGGTTCAAATGCGTTGATCTGCGCCAATGGCCCAACGGTTCCGGCCATTACAAACCTGAAGACGACCGGTTTTTTGCCGCCGTCCTGGAAGAGGACATGCGCTTTACCCCACATGTCCATTATGGCGATCCCATCGCCAGACCCCGAGTTGAAGTCACAACCCTGGCCGAAAGCTCGGACCCTGCCGATCGTTCCCTCTATGCCTTTCGCACCCAACCGGGACGGGTATGCACGGACAACATCATCGAACTGATCTATTACGGCGTATTCGATCGCTTCCCCGAACTCAAGGTCTACTTTGCCGAGACGCAGGCAGGGTGGGTTCCCTACTGGTTGCAGAATTTGGAACAGGTCTATGCGGACCAACATCTCTGGTACGACGCCAAGATCCCGAAACCCCTGCGGCAATATGTCCGCGACCACGTGATTTTCGGCTTCATCCGTGACCCCTTGGCGGTGCAAAACTGCCACCAATGGCACGGCGCCGACAACTTGGTGTGGGGCTCTGACATGCCGCACGGTTCCGCCACCTTTCCCTTCTCCCGCGAGTGGCTGGCGCGGAGCTTTGTCGGCATCTCCGAGGACGTGCAGCAGAAGGTTTTGGTTGGCACCATCTGTGACTACCTCGACCTCGACCCGAACAAACCCGTTACGTCAACACCGTCAGGCGGTCCTTACCCGCATCCGGAGTTGGCCACGGTGCCACAATTTTCCTTGAACGACCAGGGCGAATACGTCGACCACTACAATTGACATCCTCCTGACATACTCCCAAGGGTAAACCGCTTGGGATTCTGGGATCATCCATCAGCAGCCGACTGGGTCGGTCTTACGCTGTCTCCCCCAGCAGAAGATGCCCCTTCTGCATGAATATTCACAGCGGCATTGTGATCACGATCGTGCACCGTGCCGCAGACCGAACACGTCCATTGGCGATCACGAAGGCCAAGATGTTGATTCACCCCACCGCAGACCGAACACCGCTTGCTCGACGGGAAATAGCGATCGACGAAACCGAGGTGCGTTCCCGTCTGTTTGGCCACATGCGGCAAGATGCGAAGAAAGTTGCCATGCCCAAGGTCACTGATCTTGCGTCCCCACAAGCGCTGCATACCGCGAAGCTCCAAGTCTTCGAGGTAGATCGCGTCGTAGGTTTCACACAGCTCGCGCGCCAATTCCCAATGCCACGCTCGGCGTTGATCGGCCACGCGAGTGTGCACGCGGGCAAGATGCAACCGGGCACGGCGCCAATGGGCAGAGCCGCGCTGTTTGGTCGAAAAGGCACGGCTGGCTCGGCAAAGATCTTTGAGGGCAGCTCGATACGGCAGGGGCGCGTCAATCTCTTCACCGTTGTTTCCCGTGAGAAACCGCCGGAGTCCAAAATCAAAGCCTGCGGTGCGACCCGTCTTGACTCTGATTCTCTCAGCGTCAGGGACTTCACACGAGAAAAATACAAAGAAACGGCCTGTCGGCATGCGTTTAATAGTTACGGTCTTGATCTTGCCTTCAATCGCTCTCGACTGGTGAAAGCGGTATTTGACACCTCCAATGTAGAGCAGGTTGCCCCCAGCGTATGCCTAACCCGCTTGTGTCAGAGTGAAGGACTTGTGCTTCCAGCGTTTGCGGAGCTTTGGCGGACGCTTGTTCTCCTTGCGAAAGAACTTCTGATAGCCCAGGTCTACACGGCGCACAATATCTTGCACTGCCTGCGAGCCCACACGATTCCAGTGAGCAAACCGCATCATCTTTTTGAGTCGAGTCACATGTTTCTTCAAGCGGTAATAGTTGACATAGCCGCCAAACCTGCGGTAGTACCGGCGTTGCAGCAAGACGCAGTGGTTGTAGATCTCTCCTGCAATGTCAATGCGCCGGTGCAGATGCTTTTCTCGCTTGGTGCGATAGAGTTGAAAGGCAAACGTTTTGCGAGCCATCTACACGCCCTTTTGGCGGTTCGACACTTCGGGTTTTTGACTCTTCAATACTGCCTCTGGCCTGCGTCCTCACCCTCTGACGGACACCGAAACGCACCTGATGACCTTTCCGCAACGGAGATACAAAGACGTAGTATGGCTCTAACCCAACGCAGCAATGACGGTAGGGAAGAGCCCAAAACAGATATCTCAGCTAAAACCCGCTATACACTGTAATTCTTTCAATCCGCATTCCGCATTCGACATCAGTCCTTCTTCTCATAACTCCGCAGCATGTGTCCCGGCAATGCCCCGGTATGCGTCCCCCGGTCGTAGACCTGGGTGCCGGCCACAAACGTCGCCTCGACGCCCTCCGCCTTGCAGATGAGACGGCGGCCATGGCGCGGGAAATCATACACGTACTCGGGCACCTTTGGCGCCACGGTATCGGGATCGAAGAGGACGAGGTCAGCCACCTTGCCTGCGGCCAGGACGCCGCGATTCGGAATGCCAAACAGCGCCGCTGGGACGGCCGTCAATTTGTGCACGGCCTTTTCGAGCGTCAGGGCCTGACGTTGCCGTACCCAGATCTCGATGAGCGCCGTGGAATAGCCGGCGTCACAGATAAAATCCACGTGCGCGCCGCCATCCGAGAGCCCGATCATAAAACGGTCATCTGTCACCAGGCGTTGCACACCTTCCGGATCCGTATTAAAGATCGCGCTCTGGAACTGGGTCTGCAAATCATCGGCAATGGCGACATCGAGGTAGGCGTCGACCGGTTGCTTGCCCTCTTCCTTGGCGATCTCCAGGACGGTGCGCCCCACATACCGCTGCATCTCGGGTTTGGCAGCCTCCAACACCCGCATATACGCCCACATATGATCGCGTTTAGGGCTGCGGATCTCTTCTGCGAAGGCGTTGCGGAACCCCGGTTTCCGGTAGAATTCAATCTTCTCGTGCGCCGAGAGTTCCAGGACGGGCTGCCAACTTTGGAACGTGCCATACATCGTGGGGTTGAGCAGATCCCCTCGGCTGACGATGGGCCGCGGTGTCACTTGCGGCACGGCGCGGTGGATGAGATCCCCCATTTTGGCCATGTTCTGCTCATGAAACGCCGGTTCGCCAGGACGCGCAAACAGCGTCAGCCAGGTGACCGGGCGGGTGCTTTCCCCAGTAAGCATACGCAGGAGTTCGACATCTGCATCATCGATCAGATTCATGCCGGCCGAACCGAGCACCAGTTCAATCGTGCCGCGTCCTACATCCCACAGGGCATGGCACAGTCCCGCCAGTTCATCGAGGCTGGCGTTACGGCAGGCCAACGGCCGACCGCCGTAACCGACGTGCGTGCGTGACGTCGTCGTGGTAAACCCAAAGGCGCCGGCCTCCATCGACTCCCGCAGGACGCGGCGCATGGTGGCAATTTCCGCCTCGGTCGCCTGCCGTTCAAACGATTCCTCACCCATGACATAATGGCGCAGCGGCGTAAAGGCGACCAAACCGGCCACATTGATGCCGAGACCGCCGCGGTCAATGACATCCATGTATTCGCCATAGCTCTCCCACTGCCAGTCGATGCCGGCTTGCATGACCTCATACGGAATGGCTTCGACATGGACCAAGTCGTGCATGAGAGTGTCCCGTGTCTCGGGCTTGACAGGGGCCACGCCGACGCCGCAGTTGCCCATCACCACGGTGGTAACGCCGTGCCACGGCGAGCTGGTCAAGAGCTGATCCCAGGCGATCTGGGCATCATAGTGGGTGTGTGGATCGATAAACCCCGGCGCCAAGACCAGGCCTTCGGCGTCAATCGTGCGCTGCGACGCCAGCCCTGTCTCCGGGCCGACGTGGGTAATGAGGCCGTCCGTGACCCCAAGTGATCCCATAAAACCGGGTTGGCCGGTTCCATCACAAATGCGGGCGTTTTGTATCACCAGATCGAACATCGGCTGTCTCCCTTCCCTGCCTATCACCATCTGCCACCAGACCGTGTGTCCTCGGCACTGCAGCCGTGGGGGTACCGTGGAATCATCGCTTTCCTAGCATCCCTCCGGGCGCGGACGATGCCTTAGTCTACCGGAATGGCCATCAGCAGGTCAAACGCACGACTCAACGCCACCACCCGTGGCTCAGGTTTCTCTCACGTAAGGCCTGTGCTAATCTTATATCCGTACGTTGTGGATAAGGAGAGCATCATGGTCACGGGTCGACAGACAAAACCGATTCCGCCACCGCAGACCGATCCCCCGCGCAGTCCTCGGGAGACGCTGCCAACGATGTACGATTTGCCCAGCGAGGATCCGGAGGAGCCCGGTTTGCCGGACGAATTTCACTACCATCAGCCCCAACTGTTGCGGGAAACGTTTCAGCCGCCCCCGTATCATCCGGATCGCTTCTTTGTTGCCAATGATTTAAACCTATACTATGCCTCGCATCATCCCACTTGGTATAAACGCCCGGACTGGTTCGCCGTTTTGGGCGTTTCGCGGTTGTATGATGCGCGAGATTTGCGCTTAAGCTATGTGACCTGGCAGGAAGAAGCCGCGCCGTTCCTCGTGGTCGAACTGCTTTCGCCCAGCACGGAACGCGAAGACCTCGGCGAGACGGAACGCACCTCGGACGAACCCCCAACGACATGGACGGTCTATGAACAGATCTTGCGGATTCTCTATTGTGTGGTGTTTAGCCGTTATTCGGACAAATTACAGTTTTTTGCATTGAAATGTAACCGGTACGAAGAGGTGCACCCAT
The DNA here is from genome assembly GCA_965178525.1 of uncultured bacterium. Taxonomy (GTDB): domain Bacteria; phylum Tectomicrobia; class Entotheonellia; order Entotheonellales; family Entotheonellaceae; genus CBCXVS01. Next base: position 12,007 of record CBCXVS010000121.1, read on the forward strand.
CGGATCAGCGCCTGTGGTTGCCCGATGCCGGCTTAGGGTTGGGTCCATGGCCGGGCATGTATCAAGGTTTAGAGCGGCGTTGGTTACGGTTCTATGATGAGCATGGCGTGTGGCTACCGACCCAGCAGGAGCAGACCGAACGGGAGCGGCGGCAGGCTGAGCAGGAGCGACAGCGGGCTGAGCGTTTGGCGGCACAGCTTAAGGCTTTGGGGATTGAACCAGAGCAATAGGGAACGAAGGGGGACACGGGTTCTGGCACAATTTTCATTGCCCTGTCATTCTGGATTGGGCCGCCTCCTCCAAGCCATTGCTTTACGAGAATGCCTTTCCTTGTGTAAGCACGATGGTAGCAATGCGAGTGTGACTCCGGTTTGCCAGAGCTATGATTCAGGCCGGCTTGGCTATCCTCCCCAAAACGGCATCGCGTTGATAGGCAGCGTTATTCGAGTCGGTCTCCAATTTCCCGTTACCACCTTCAGCTCGCGGTTTTCCCTATACGCCAGCGATGTCCCAGCAACAGTCCAAGCAGAAAGATCCCCCCAAAGAGTGGCCAGCCGGTAGGTATGCCGGAAGAGGAGAGCTGCACTGGAGCGCCTGTCACCCCGACTGCTTGTTCCAATACCGCGAGACGCGCTCCGAGTGCCGCGATGTGGGTGTCTTTTTCGGCTCTCAACTCTTTGACTGCCTCAATTAATAAAGCTGTTAACTTGGCGTATGCTACGGATTGATATCCATCTTTAGCCGTGGTGACGACTTCAGGTAAGACCTCTTTGACCTCCTGCGCAATCAGGCCGATATGCTTCCCGGGGGTAAATTTCCTGGTTATAACGGATTCTGTGGATCCTGCTCCAGGCCATTCATGGAGCCTGAAACGAGTAAGTTTTCTAGCCCATTGTCCGCGTAACAGTTGCCCTTAAGTCGCTCGGCTGGGCACGATTGCCCACCCTGCTTCTTCACCGTCTGCGGCGACGAGGGACAGAAGTTCCAAAGCAAGGCCAAAGCCCGAACCCGATTCTCAGCCGATTCGGGCAGACCGTGGAACTAGGGCGCCTTAAAGAAGGCACGGTCGAGAACCCTCATCAAGCGATCCACTATCTTGCGGGTGCGATGCGCTAAGGGATGATCATAACTCGGGCTCAATTCGTCTCGTTGGTCACCTAAATCCAGGGTCTTTGGGTTCATCTCGGACACCGCTAAGACCTCTGAAGCCCACTCTCTGAGACGCCTCAGACGCTGAGAAAAGGCACGTTGACTGGGGGCGTGATCAGCGTCCCAGACACGCTGTGGCCCTTCTTGGCCAAGTTCACCCAAGGCTTTGTTGGCCCGATCCCGAATTTTGATCAAGGCATGGAGAAAACACCAGATCACCGTGATCGGGTTGAATCAAGCTTGCCAGGCATTTGGAGTGGCTGGCCAGCCATCGGTATTGATGGTTTCAGGGACATAATCGGCATCGACCGCTTGGGCTTGGCTGGCCAAGACCCCATCGGCGTTCTCTCAGTCGGTCTGAGAGGCTGCCGGAGCAACCGACGCCCCCAAGATGCCGTCTTTCGCCGCCGTCGTCGCGATGTAGGCGCGTTGCCCTTTCAACCCACGGTGCTTTTCATCGGCGACCAGAGCCTGAGGCAGTTGCTCAGGATGTTTGACCGTCGTCCCGACGATGCTGAAACGTTCCAGACCTTGTTCCAAACGATACCCATACATGGCGTCACGTCCAAAGACATGAGCCATGGCCCAACAGGGGAGATGACATCGCATCAAGAATAAGGCCGGGTCGCCCTCTTGAGTTCGTCCGGTCATAGAGGGCATGACAAAGGCGGGTGCGATCGCAAAGGGCGTCTGACCTTGATCGAGACGAATACGTCGCCCGCGCATCTCCTGTTGGATCGCGGGCTCTGTCAAGCCGTAAAGCGCATAGCCCCATGGAAAGGGGTCGGGAAACACTTCGGGAAAGTCCTCGTAGAGTTTCATCGCGTCGAGTTTTGGCGTAAGCACGATCGCTGAGAAAGCGGTCAGACTCGGATTGGGCCAAGGGTAAACGAATGGTGCGGTATCCTTTTTTCAGCGGATGCGTTACCGTGGCCATAGCGGCCTCGATGTGTGAGATGGGATTGGGTGTGAGAACCTCTACCATCTCGCAATCGAGGAGGGCGTTCAACCCCATTTGGGGCGATCAACAGAATCCGTTACAACCAGGAAAATCCCGAAGACTTTTGTCCCAAAATCCCATATCGGTCGGTCCTCTGATGGGGTATTGAACTCTTGCTGGAATTCAGTCCCTCAGAGTACCTGACCGATGAAAAACTGTCCCGCCTTACGTGACTACCCGATTAGCCCTAGCTTGCTCATGCGCAAGGTGGCGTCGATCATTTCGGCTAACGTCAGGCCTGCTGCCTCATCATCTCGAAACAAGACGCCGTCCTGTGCCAGGGCGTGGGCCATGGCCTGCAGCGGGTAGTTGCCGGGCCGGAACTGGGCCATGCGCCAAGCCGTACCGGCCCGGGCCATGAGGCCCCGGTGCAAGGCCGGCCGCAGTCCACAGTTGACCAGGGAGGATTTGCCGCTGCCCGAGGTCCCCACGACGGCCAGCAAGCGGGTATCGCCCAGTTTGTCGACCATGGCATCGATCTGGCTTTCCCGGCCGAAGAAGACGTATCTTTCTTCCTCTCTGAACGGCCGCAATCCCGGGAAAGGATTCGTCTGTAGGGCGACCGCCGTTGGGCTCATGAGGTCGTTCCGCGCGGAGTCATAGCCTGTATAAAGGCGGCCATCTCCGCCTCCGAAAAGTCCGCTAAGCCATTAATCAGGTTCGGTTCTTCCAAATCGATCAGGTCTTCTTTGCAGCACGCTATGACCTGATATCGGGGGCTGAATGGCAAAAGATGTGCCAAATCTGCTCATCGCAGGAAAGACTCAAGTCGGAATGATGAGAGGCTAGAAAGAAGTGCTTGGCCGAAAGACGCACCATCGGCCGATGGTAGGGGGTGTCAAGAAGACGGCAGGCGACGGCTCAAACCACATCGTGTTCAAGCCCTCGGTGTGTTGAGCATCAATTCTGGCGCCTCGTCATCGGGTTATCTTTCTTGACGGCAGGGACGGAGCGGCGGAGCACGGCTTGTACCGCGGGCCAGGCCATGGCCGGCAGGCCCATACCAAAGGCGAGGAAGAGCGTGATACGGCCCGATTGCAAGGCAAAAGCCCCGGCATAGGCATAGATACACGCCATGGGTAGGGTTCCCGCGAGCGAGGCGGCGAGAAACGTCTGCCGTGTCATGGTCGAGAGGCCAGCCAGCACACTCACCGTCTCCATCATAACGGGGAGCGGACGCGAGAGCATGACCGCGACGGCACCATAGTGGCGAAAGAAGCGCTGCATGTTGCGCCGTTCTACGTCGCCTAACAGGCGTCGCACCGGCCTGGCGCCATAGCGGCGCGCCAGCTCAAATCCCGCCATATTCCCTGCCAAAGAGCCGAGCAGGGTGAGACGGCTGCCCCAGAATATGCCGAATACGGCGCCACTCAACATCATCACCAGACTGGAGGGGATGGGCAAGACGAGATCCACGCTCAATAAAAGGAATATGGTGAAGGCGGCCATGGGTCCAGGCGTGGTGATGAAGTGACGGGCCGCCTGGGCGAGCGGGAGGGGCAGCATGTAATCGAGGAGTAGCGCAACAGCCAGTACGACCCCACCCATCATAAGTCCAAGGCCGGTCCAATGGCGCATGGCTCTTCTCCAAATGCGAAATGCGGCCCCCTGCGGGGAGCAACGAAGATACAGAATGCGGATTGTAAGGCATAGGATGAGAGACATCCAACCGCTATGCGCTGCACGCCTCGCATGATAGCTGATGGGGTGTGTTATACTCGCATCTCAAAGACCATATTATCGTGGCACGATTGTCGTAGGGTTTTCAGATTGTAGAACACCTAGCAATGAGAGGTCGTGATGGTTGAGGTTCTTGAGGCAACAGCGAACCCGTTCCGGGGTATCGTGCCGGTGCCGGAGGCGCTCCCGGCGGATCCGGAGGTGTTTCGTCAGCAGCTGCGTCATTCCTTGCACGTGTGGGATCAAGACGGCTATCTCGTGGTGTGGTTGGAGGTGCCGATTACGCACGCCGCGCTCATTCCGGTTGCCGTGGCGGCCGGGTTTTCCTTCCACCACTCGGGTGAGCAGTATCTCATGCTGACTCATCGTTTGCAGGACCATGCGTTTATCCCACCGTATGCGACTCATTACATCGGGGCGGGTGGGGTGGTCTTGGATCATGAGGGCCAGCTGCTCGTGGTGTCGGAAAAATATCGGTCGCGGCGGGGCCCTTCGTACAAATTACCCGGTGGGGCCTTGCATCAAGGGGAGCATCTGGTCGACGGGGTGATCCGGGAAGTCTTGGAGGAAACCGGGGTGCGGACGCAGTTTGAGGCCCTGGCCTGTTTTCGCCACTGGCATCAGTACCGCTATGGCAAGTCGGACATTTATTTTGTCTGCCGCCTGCGGCCGTTGAGCCAAGCCATTTCGATGCAGGCTGATGAGATCGCAGAATGTCTCTGGATGCCGGTCGAGGCGTTTCTCAGCGCTGGGGACGTGCACAACTTTGACAAGGAAATCGTTCGGGCTGCCTTACGAAGTTCGGGTCTGGCGCCATCACCCATCGACGGGAAACCCGACGATGGCTCACGCGAATTTTTTATGCCCAAACCCTTATAAGAATGCGGAATGCGGAATGCGGAATGCGGAATAAACACAGATATCACGTCGTCGATTTGGCTGACGTGGAACCTGGCGAGCTTGAGGGGCTCTGGGAGCATGAGGTGCGCTTGTGGCGCGAGCATCTTTTCTGGGACGTCTCGGATGGCTATGCCCTGCTCCGGCGCGTGATGCAGCGCGGGGGTGTCCGTGGCAAGGCGATACGGATGGGGCCACAGACGGTCGGCTATGCGTATTATGTCGTCCTCGGACGCCTCGGCGTGCTCGCTGGCCTCAGCCTGGCGCCGGAATGGAGCCGCCCGGATGTGGGCGAGCCGCTCCTGCAGGCGACCCTTGGCGACATGTGGCGGCAGGGGGCGTTTCGTATCCAGAGTCAGTTCGTCGCCTTCAACCATGGCTGGCTTTCTGCCGCGTTCGAACGCGAGGGGTTTCGGACGTATTGGCGTGAGTTTCTCCGCCTTCCCCTGCACGGCTCAGCAGCACCTGCGCCGCCGGCGCATCGGCTATCTTTACAGCCGTGGCAGGGAGCCGATGTGCGCGAGGCGGCGGCCATCATGCACGCGGCGTATGAGGGGGAAATCGATGCGGAGATGGACACGATGTATCGCAGTGTGGATGGCTGCCGGATCATACTTGACAATATCCTCAGCCAGCACGGCAGCGGCAAGCTCGTCGGCGCCGCGTCGGTGATCGCTCGCCATCGGCAACAGGATATTGGCTTTAGTCTGCTGACCGAGATTGCGCCCCGGCAGGCTCATCTGGCCCAGATTGTGGTGCTTCCCGCCTACCAGCGCCGAGGCGTGGGACGGTGGCTGTTGCGCCAGAGTATGGCACGGCTCGCGGCCCGTGAATTTGACACGCTGTCTCTGTTCGTCAGCCGCGCCAACGTCCGCGCGCTCGGAATGTATCAGGCGATGGGATTTGCCGCGATTCGGCCCTTTCCGGTCTTTGCCTGGGAGCGCGAATCGACGCACTGAAAAAAGATGTCACATACCCCTTGCATCACGTGACCAGAAGGCGCACAATAGAATGCATGTTGTACTTTGTTTCTTGCGCTGACCCAATACGCTGTCCGTATCCCTCGTGAGCATGCCACATTGCGGCGTGGAATAGATGTCTGCCAGTAGTGGCGCTCTATTTTTATCTTGGTAGGGTATCACGCGGCTATTGACAGTAGGGAGGGGACTATATTATCTTACCCACGATAGGGCTTGATGCGGCAATGTGACATGCAGGTATCGGATGGTGGCGTAACGGGAAACCCGGTTGCGAGCCCATCTGTGAGGATAATGAAGTGCCGATCCGCGCTATGGCCAACCCAGTATGGATAGACGTCGGAAACCTGCTCGGCTCTACTCTGTCCACTTCACATTGCGGCCTCTCTTCCCTCGTCCCCGCTCACCGTTGTAAGCTGACATTTCCGTATGTAGATCGACTTGCACCTTTGGGTGAACGTCTCGGGTAAGTTCAGGATGCCGTCGGGAGATATCCGGGGGCAGGTGGCTAGGACACAAACCTTTGAATGAAGGGGGAATATATGGCTGACGAAGAAAATGTTGCGCTGATGGCTCACCTCATGCGCCGAGCCGGTTTCGGCGCGGGCCGTGCGGAAGTGGAGACCTTGGCCGCACGGGGATATGATACGGTCGTCGAGGAATTGTTGACGCCGGAATCGCAGCCGGGTCTCGACGAGGATCTCATGGTGCGGTATTTCCCGAGCTTTCACCAGGCTGCGGCGATCGAGGTGAACATCCAACAATGGGTGTACCGGATGGTCAACACGCCGCGCCAGTTGCAGGAGAAGATGGCTCTTTTCTGGCACATGATCTTCTGCGCCGGGCACAGCAAGATCGATAGCGGCTGGGAAATGGGCCGCATGATCGCCATGTTCCGTGAGCATGGGATGGGCAATTTCCGCGATCTGCTCATGCTGCTGTCCACCAGTCCATCGATGGTTTACTACCTCGATAACAGCGAGAGCCACAAAGTGGCCATCAATGAGAACTACGGCCGCGAGTTGCTCGAGCTTTTCTCTCTGGGCGTGGGCAAAGACGGCGCCTTCAATTACAGCGAAGACGACGTCAAAGCATGTGCCCGGGCGTTTACCGGCTGGAACATCGCGCCGGCCTATCCGCCGTTCCCATACGGCCGCAGCCCGTGGGAGTTCCGCTATGACCCGGCGGACCATGACGACAGCGAGAAAACCTTCCTGGGGCAGACCGGCAACTGGAATGGTGACGATGTCATCGACATGATTGTGCAGCAATCTGCGACCGCCCGGTTCATCTCCCGGCATCTGTACAACTTCTTCGTGGCCGACGAAGTGCCGGTGCCGTCCTGGCGTCAGACGCCGCCCAAGGACCCGGAGCTGATTGGCCGCATGGAGCAGGCCTATTTCGACTCGGGTTATAATATCACGGCGATGTTGCGGGCGCTGTTTACGTCCGACAACTTCAAGACTTCCCGATTTACCAAGGTGAAGAATCCGACGGAAGTAGTGGTCGGCACCCTGCGTACAGTGGGCGAATACCGCGATATCAAGCCGGGCCTCTTCGAAGTCTCCCAGTTCCCGAAGTACATGGGGATGGATTTGATGAATCCCCCGACGGTGGAAGGCTGGCACACCGGACACGAGTGGATCGACAGCGGCACCTTGGTGGAACGCATTAACTTTGCGGCGGACTACCTGGGACAGACGACTCTGCCGGGTGTACAGGATATGGTCGACCGTATTATGGCCCAAGGTGCGACCCTGTCAGCAGAGCAGCTCGTCGACGGGTGTATCGATCAGGTCGGGTGTCTCAACCTCACCGATGAGACTCGGCAGGAGCTGGTTGTGCATGCGCAGCGGGGCGGTGAGGCACGCCATGGCAACGACAGTGAAAAGGCTGAGTTTTCCCGCCGGGCGGCTGAAATGTTCCAAATGATTGCATCGACGGCTGAGTACCAGTTCGGCTAGAATCCGCGCACGTCATACGGAGGAATGCGTAATGGCAAAAGATAACGTGTTTGCAGTACTTTCCCTCTCCGGCGGCAATGATGGTCTGAATACCGTCATTCCGTATACCAACGGTTTGTACCGGGATTACCGGCCCAATCTGGGCGTCCCGGAAGACCAGTTGATTCCGATTACGGATGATCTGGCCTTCAATCCGCACATGGCGCCTTTGAAAAAGTATTGGGACGAAGGCAAACTGGCGATCTTCTTGGGGATCGGCTATCCGACGCCTAGCTACTCTCACTTCCGCTCCATGGACATTTGGCACACCTGTGAGCCGAACGACGTGAGCAACGAGGGCTGGCTCGGCCGGGTGTTGAAAGAACTCGATCCGAATGCCGAAAACGTGCTGACCGGCGTGAACTTTGGACGCGGGCTGCCGCGGGCTTTGGCCAAAGAGGGCGTTCCCGTAGCGTCGGTGGGTGACCTGGAGACCTACGGGCTGTTGACCGGTATCGAGGGCCAGGATCAGCGCACCCAGGCGCTGGATGTGTTTGCCAACATGTACGGCTCGACGATCGGCACCGGCTATGTGATGGATTACATCCGCCGCACCGGCACCGATGCCTTGAAGGGCGCCGATATCCTGGCCGCCGCGCCAGAGAAGTACACCTCGACGGTGGAATACTCCGATACCTCGGTCGGCGGGTATATGAAAAATATCGCGCAGACCCACCTGGCGGAGTTCGGGACGCGCGTGCTCTACACCACGTCGCCGTACAATGGGTTTGACACCCACGCCGCGCAAGCGCTGAATCATCAGAAGCTCTGGACTGATGTGTCCCACAACGTTGACGCTTTCATGACCGACCTGCGCGAGCATGATGCGAGTGATAATGTGGTCCTGTTCATGTTCACCGAGTTTGGCCGCCGCATCGCCGATAACGGCTCCGGTACCGACCACGGTGCGGCCGGGATCGCCTTTGCGGTTGGTGAATCGGTGAAGGGCGGCATTTATGGCGAGTACCCCTCGCTTGAGCCCAGCCAGCAGGAAGTGGGCGGAAACCTGAAGCATAACATGGACTTCCGCCAGGTCTACACCACGATCGTTGATGATTGGCTC
>CBCXVS010000122.1:0-20752 GCA_965178525.1 uncultured bacterium
GATTTGCTCATCACTTCGATGTGCTCGAATCATGCCTCGACGTCCCCGATCAGATGTCAGAACTTATGACTCAGGAGCTAGGTAGGACAGATGATAATCTCGCGGATCCAACCCTTCGCTGTCTACGCTAGCGATATGCTCGATCAAGGTGTCTATGAGTGGAGACGGCCCGTTGGCATCATGCCAGGCCGGCTGATAGAAACGTTGCTGGTAGAAGCGCGCTACCAGAACCGGAACATGTAATCTGACATCAGCGATATGCGAGACGCGCGATGTCCCGCCATCCTCGAAACGTGTGCGTAACTGCTCGTGGATACGCGTGTGCTGCATGGCAGATATCGCATCAGTTCCGCAGAGGTAACCTCCCGACCCGATCAGAAGTATCAAAATCAGTAAGCGTCGATATGTGTACATAATATTGTCCTACTCAATAAGATTAATACATTTTTTCTCATGTTTGTTAGACATAAAAATTGTGAATGTCTATTGTTTAAAGAAACAATAATGTAAATTTTTATGCTATTATACATAGGTTTCATGGATGGTTTTTAAATATACATCATAGATAGAAGTGTATGAAAGGTCGATTCTGTGAAAAAAATTGCCGAATCTCTAAGAGAAAATTTATAAAGAACTTAGGTGGGGCAAGAGGCACAAAAAAACCCCGGCCGACCTCATGAGAGGCTCAACCGGGGTTCGAACTCAGGGCAGGCAGATAGGAGAGCATCTCCTACAAGTTCGCCTGCGGCTCCAGGTAGTCCTGATCTTTGATGTAGATCTGCAGGCGTCCTCGCTGATTATCGGTGACGATCAGCTTGCTTTGTTCTGCGTCAAACCCGACACCCGTGGGATAATAAAAACGCCATTCCGGCTCCAGATTCGCCCGGCGGCGCATTTTGACATAGTCGGGGTTGGCGTCGACCCCTTGCTGGGCCCATTTGGAGAGCTGTTGGGCATCCCCAACCAGCGACGCCAGCGCATCGCCTTCCGGGTCGTAGATGCGCACCCGATGGTTGCCCCAGTCACACACGTACACATCCCCATCCGGGTCCACGGCGACATCGGAGGGACGGTTCAACTCGCCCTCGCTGCCGAATTGCATCTGAAACGTCCCGTCACTGCTCAGCTTCTGGACACGGCTATTTTTCCAGTCCGCTACGTAGATCGCATCCTCGGCATCCACCGTGATCCCCCAGGGCGTATCGAACTGCCCCGGACCTGAGCCCTGGCTGCCACAACACGCCAGGAATGCACCCTCTTTCGTGAACTTCTGAAGGCGGTGGTTACCACCATCGACAACGTAGAGATTGTCATCCTGGTCAAATGCAAGCCCGGCGGGGCCATTGAGTTCCCCTTCAGCCGAACCGCTGACGCCCCAGCACGTCACAAAATTTCCGTCAGCATCAAAGACAGAAATGCGATTGAGCCAATCATCGGAGAGGTAGATATTCCCCTGTGAGTCTAATGCCACGGAACTGGGCCACATCGACTTGCCCTCCTCGGTTCCGTGAAAGCCAAACTCAGTCTTCACTTCTTCCTCGCCCGGAGCGCCCACAAAAACTTTGGAAACACGCGATCCAAAGTTCGTTTCTGTGCCCCGGTTCGCCACATAGACGATCCCGTTGGCGGCCAGGGCGAGCCCCATGGGTTGAGAAAAGCCATTGCCAGCCGCCGCGTTGCGACCGACGGCGTGACTGAAGTCCCAGACACGCCCAGCTATGACAGTCGTAAGCATCGTTCACCCCCATCTGCACATAAAAAACACTGCCTGAAAGCAGCTACGTATTCTAGGTATTTGGCCTGACTGTATGTCGTATACAATGCAGGCCAAATACGCGGACATGACACTAACGATGGAACGCTGTGCCGAGCCTAGTTATCAATGAACGACAGTTTCTCAAACTGCCCGTTCACGATCGACGGGGCCTCGAGCTTCATCCAGTCTTCCAGCAACGTGCTGTAGAGACCGCGGAAATCGTGATTAGGCACCAGGTCGCCCTGCGACAGGTCTTGCGGCTTCAGGGACGGATACTCGCTGTACTGGCCGCCCTTGACCGGATCGCCAATGACAAAGGACACGCCACCAGCGCCGTGGTCGGTACCCGAGCCATTGTCACGCACGCGGCGCCCGAACTCGGTGAAGACCAACATCACGACATTGTCGGCGGCATTATGCTCGTGCAGATCGGTGAAGAAAGCCGACACGGCTTCGGAGACGTCCGTCCACAGGCTAGCATGCGCCGGCAGCTGGGTGGCATGCGTGTCAAAGCTGCCGTGGTCGCAGTACAGGATACGCGAGCCAATATCGGCCAGGTGCACTTGGGCAATGCCCTTCAGCTTCTGCGCAATTTTGCTATCCGGATAGGTGACCGTGGAGGTGTATTTCTCCGGGGCCACTTTCAGGATATCTGCGCCAGCCATGGAATCCAACCCGGTTTGGCCGAGGTAATCCATCACCTCGCCGTGGCCAACAACCGGCGCATAGGCATTGGAAAAGCGCTGCAACACCTTCTCGCGTTGTTGTTGCTCGATGCCGGGCAGCATGCCGTATGTTTCCAACGTGCCACTGACGCAGGCCACGGGCACACCCCGCACTACCATCGCCCGGAACATGCTCTGACCAAAGCTCACAGCCGTCACCACGTTCTCTTTGTTGGGATCGATATCCCGGATGGCCCGGCCCAGCCAGCCTTCCGTTCCTACGGTATCCGGCTCACACGTGTGCCAGATGTCCATGGAACGGAAGTGCGAGCGCGGCGAGTCGGGATAGCCCACGCCATGGATGACCGCCATGTTGCCTTCGTCATAAATCGCCTTCAAGGGCGCCATGCTGGGATTAAAACCCACTTTGTCGTCGAGCGGGATGACCTTGTCCTCAGGAATATTCACCGTCGTGCGGTTTTCCCAATAGAGCGAATTGGCGTACGGAATGACCGTGTTCATATAGTCATTCCCACCACTCATCTGTAGCACGACCAGAACGGGATCTTTAGCCATGGTTGATCTCCTCAATGAGGTGGATTAGTTAAATTGATATTCGCGCATGGCGACGATCAGTTGTAGTAACGCGGCCACCCGCTGTTCAGCGTCAGCCGCATCCCAGCTCAGGGCACCCCCACTACGCGCCTGCTCCAACAGCTCCGACTTGGTATCCGCGCCGTAATCCAGCGGACCCATCAGATCCAAGCACGCATCGACCAGCTGTTCAGGCGTCAACGTCCCTTTGGTTTTGAGACGGGCAATGATGTCCCGTACGCCTGGACGTTTGACATCGCCAAACATATCGGCCGTGAAATTGATCCGGCTCATCAGCGAGCCACTGTTGATCCACTCCGAACCGGTATGCCACCCTTCGACGCTAGGCGGATTGAGCAGATCCTGTCCCATGTAGGTGGGCTGCATGGCGATCTCGTTGCCGTAGAACGGACGCGGCACGTCCTCACCGCCAACTTGCCGGAGTGTGCTCACCACCAGTTCTGCCGGACTCTTGATCTTGTTGTAGCGGGCGTTTTTGAAGAAATCCGAGGTGAACAGCGTACGCAACACGGCTTTGATCTCACACCCGGACTCTTTAAAGGACGTCGCCAGGGCGTCAATGGCTTCGGGATCCTGGGGTTCCTCAATCTGCCAGGCCGGCACCTGCGGCTCATCGGCGACGAAAAAGTTGTACAAATGACGCGCAATAAACCGGTGGCAGGCCGGCTGTTGCACGATAATGTCGATAATATCCTCGCCGTTGAAATTCCCGGTATGTCCCAGGAACGTCTTTTCCGTGTCGTCATGATCCTCCGGGATGTAGCGGAACGACCAGGGATGACGGCCATAAGGCAGGCGCGGAATCTTGATATCAAAGGTCCAACCGGTGAAGGCCCGTGACGCTTCGCGGACGTCGACCTCTGTATAATTCCCCACACCCATACTGAAGAGCTCCAGAAGCTCGCGCCCCCAGTTCTCATTCACGGCGGTCTTGTGGTTTTCGTTATTATCGAGCCAAAAGATCATCGCCGGATTTTTGGCCAATTCGACTAAGAAATCGCGATAATTCCCCATGCTGTTCTCGCGGAACATCGCAATCTGGGCCAAGAGTTGATCATAGTTGTCAACCTTGGAATTCCCCGTGGCAAAGATATGGTGCCAGAAAAGGACCATTTTCTCTTCCAGCGGACGCTTCGTATTCACCAAGTGGAACATCCAGTTGACATTCCCCATCGGGGGCACCCCACCCGGCAACAAGGCGCCAGGTTGGAGCCGGATTAAGAGCTGTTCGTCCGCCCGCTCACACCCATGTTTTTCGGGATCAATCAGCTCTTCCACCGTGGCGTCATAGCCTTTGGCGGCCCGTTCTTCCAATTCCGAGCGTGTGGCGCCAAAACCAGCGCGACGCATCAAATGGGCAATAAGTCCGATATCATCTGCCATCGCCTCTTTCTCCTCCCCACACCTTACGCGTTGCGTGTGAGCTTACTCATGAAGACATGTCATGTCGGATTGCATATCCCGGAGTCTGTATGTGCAAGCCATATGGATCGGCTTTCGTTCAGTTGTCCTCCTTTTGCTAGTAGATATTAGGATATCCATACAGGTACTGGAGCCGACGCAAACCCCCTGTCGTGAACACTGCGCCTGCATGTCCCTTCCGACGCCAACTGACTGAAACTTGGGCTCTACACACCCGTTTCCCGTCATATCGTCCTGAGGTTACGCCTCCAAGGTCTCACGGCACGCCGCACAGATGACCTCATATTCGAGGCGTAGACCCGTCACGGTCAAACCATTTGGCAGCTCGGCAGGCGGGAGCGGCAACGGAAAATGCTGCCGGTCAATGTCAAAGATCTCGCCACATGCGCCACAGATCGCATGATCGTGGTCCTGGGGCGTTCCATCCACTCGCAAGCGGTCGCCAGCACTGGAGATGCGGCGGCATAGGCCCGTGCGGATGAATACATCAAGGGTCTGGTAAACCGTGGATAGTGACAGGGAAGGATGGTCTTGCCGGAGCGTTTCGTGAATTTGTTCGGCCGTGGGATGGTTGCAATTGTGCTCCAAGGCTTCCAGGATCAGCAGGCGCGGCCCGGTGGCTTTGAGGCCTGCCTGATGCAACCGTTCCACTCGGTGAGGCATACGACTCTCCCTGCTGGATCAGAATGAATTCGGATTCGGAATGAGATGACTATAAAACAGCGACTGAACTCTGTCAAGCGGAATCTAACCGTATACGAATTCTTACCGGATAAAAAAAAATTCCTAAGTCAGAATTATTTTGATTTCAATCTAATTCTATTTTAGAAGCGAGTTGCTGTCAATGGAAAACGTGGCGGCGTTACGATTTCCGCCAGCGGCGGAGAAAAAATTCTCCGTAACGACTGGTTCTGACCGGGACGGTATAGGTCCGTTGCAAAATGTGCATAGCGGGTGTGGAACGGCACAGTCTATACAACGCCCAGCCGCTGAGGGCAAAACGGAAGGTGTGGAACAGGGAAGGATGCGTGAGTTCACGCCACAACGTGTACCCGGTGAAAACGGCAAACACCCCAGTGGCCGCATACAGACAGGCTATACTGCTGTAACGAATGCCATAGCCCAGGCCAATGACAGCTAGCGCCGCCATGAGGCCAAAGCCCCCAAAGCCTCGGGCGGCCAGTACGCTAGGGCCTAATAACGCCACGAGGTGGTGTATCGTATAAAGAATACCCAAAAAAATGACCCAATTGGCCGTGTTGCCAACCCGCTTTTCCGGCGTCATCGTACCCGCCTGCGCCGGTAGCCGGGTCTTCTGCGCCGGTTTTTTCCCCTCATGCGAAAAGCTGCGGCCACACCCAACAATAGGAGGCCGCCCAGCCCCACGACCAGTCCCCCTGCCAAGCTGAAGCCATTGCGATGGATGTGCTGCGTGAACGCTTTGAAAAATCCGGCTTTGGCGATACCTTCACCCGCAATCAGGGGAATGGAGCGGACGTTGTCCGTGCCAATCGTAATCAATATTTTTCCCAGTACCTGCTCTTTCTCGACCGGCGCTACAATCTCTTTGGGCAGCACCGGTACCCGGTTGATACGGTCGGCAACTTCACGTGGTACCACCAGGGTACTGCTATGCGAGACCAGCACCGGTAATGTGTCGCGGGCGCCTTGCCAGACCGGGAGTTCAGCCACCAGCTGCCCTTTGGTGAACAATGACAGCAACGTAAAGTTCTGATAACCATAATTCAGCAGTTTAAGGGCCTCTTGTTCCCGTACGGCAGGGGAACGGGCACCCATGACGACCGCGATCAAGCGGTGCTGGTCACGATGCGCCGTGGCGACCAAATTATACCCGGATGCTTTGACCCAGCCCGTTTTCAACCCATCGACGGAAGCATCGCGTTTCAAGAGGCCGTTGCGATTCGGTTGCCGAATGCCGCCGTATGTATATTCTTTCAGCGAATGAAAGGAGATCGCTTCCGGAAAATGGTTGAGATAGTTCCGAGCCAATAGCGCCATGTCATGCGCCGTGGTCAGTTGTTCGGGCGCCGGAAGGCCATGTGGATTGGTAAAATGGCTATGCGTCATGCCAAGACTTTGGGCATATTTATTCATCACGCGCACAAACGTCTCCGTGTCACCATACACATGTTCGGCGATCGCCACACACGCATCATTCCCGGAGCCCACGGCAATGCCCTTAAGCAATTCCGTCACAGGCACTTTGGTATTGACCTTGATAAACATCTTCGAGCCGCCGGTTTTCCAAGCTTTTTTGCTCACAAAGACCTCATCTTCCAAACGGATCTTGCGATGTTTCAACGCATCAAACACCACATACAGGGTCAATAGCTTCGCAAATGAGGCTGGCGGGATGCGCAACTGGGCATTATGCGCCAGCAATACGGCTCCCGTTACGCTGTCTATCAACACCGCACTTTTGGCATTGATCGACACGTCTTCAGGCGGCAATATCGTGTGAGAATAAATCGCGGCAGGCGCCGCTTTCTGACCAGAGGTACTCGGATCGGAATCACGTGGCGTTTGCGCCTTGAGAAGCGGTATCGAGAAGAGCGCCACCGCGCACACGTATAGGCAAAGGCAACCATACCTGCTAAAGCAACTCACATGACCTCCCTGTGTGCATGACATGAAGACAACCCAGCACCTATACACGCATAAGAGGGAAACAAATAACCCGGAGTCTGTCAAACAAGGTGTTAGGTGGTGCCACCGACAACCGGAAACACCCACCCTTGGCTTGAAGCGTCGGCTCTAGCACATCGCCCTGGCCACAGGGTACACTCGACCAGGAGGACACGTATGGTGCAAGAACTTCAACTCGATGGACTCGTCGGACCCACCCACCATTTTGGGGGATTGAGTTTCGGCAACCAAGCCAGCATGACATATGCCGGCTGGCATAGCCGGCCCCGCCAGGCGGCGTTGCAAGGACTAGCAAAAATGCGCCAAGTGCTGGAGCTGGGTGTGCCGCAAGCTGTGCTCCCGCCATTAGAGCGGCCGGATTTGGTTTTCCTCCGCCAGGCCGGTTGCCGTGGTAGTGACGCCGCCGTGCTGCGCCAGGCCGCCCAACACGAGCCCTATTTGCTCCGTCTCGCCATGAGTAGCGCCTTTATGTGGGCCGCCAATGCCGCCACCGTCATTCCGAGCCAGGATAGTATCGATCAACGCTGCCATGTGGTGGTTGCCAACCTCGTTGCCACACCGCATCGTACGCTCGAAGGGCCAGTACGGACGGCCATGTTACGCGTCCTATTCCCTGATCCGAGCTTGATTGTGGTGCATGATCCATTGCCGGTCAACCCGGCATTAAGCGACGAAGGAGCGGCAAATCACTGGCGCTTGACACCCCACCCCGCCACTGGTGGGTGGCATCTCTTTGTTTATGGCCGCGCTGCGGATGCGCCTCGAGAGACTTTGCCACAGATGTTTCCGGCGCGTCAGAGCCGTGAAGCCAGTCAGGCCGTGGCCCGCACCGGACGCTTGCCAGCCGAGCGGGCGCTCTTTGTGCAGCAGCAGCCACGTGCGATCGATGCCGGTGCCTTCCATAACGATGTGGTTATGGTAGGGGATTGCCATCACCTCTTGATCCACGAAGACGGTTTGGCGCAACAAGAGGACGTATTACAAACGCTGCAACAGCGCGTGCCCAGCCTCCGTGTCTACCAGGTGCCACGGCGTGATCTGACGCTGGAGCAGGCCGTCAAAAGCTATTTATTCAACAGTCAACTCTTACAGACCGCCCAGGGATGTGTGCTCCTGGCTCCCGTGGAGAGCAGCAGTGGTCCGGCCTTTCATATCACCCAACGCTTGCTAGACAGTGGCTTTGTCGAGCAGGTCTTGTTCCAAGATCTGGGCCAGAGTATGGCCGGAGGCGGAGGACCGGCCTGTCTGCGGCTGCGGCTGCCACTGACCGCACGCGAACTCCAGAGTCTCACGCCCGGTGTGCGGATGCAGGAGACCATATTGCGGCAACTCGAGGCCTGGGTCGAACAGCACTATCGGGAGCAGCTCGAACCGGCAGATCTGGCCGATCCACAGCTCATGCGCGAGAGTCAAGAGGCCTTAGACGCGCTCACGCAGCTCCTTGATCTGGGTTCTCTCTATCTCTTTCAGCGAGGACATCATGAGCCAACCACAGCAGGCCCATACCGCGACGTATGATGCCACGACACCTCTGGTCGTGCGTCCGGTACAACCCGACGACGCCGAGGATCTGGTGGAACTTGCCAGCTTGCTTGATACGGTGAATCTCCCACGTGATCCGGAGGTCATCGCTTCCATCATCGCCACGAGTGGCGCCAGTTTTTCCGGCCTGGCAACGACCCCAAGCTACCCATCCGCAACCGCGTGTACCTATACATTGGTTGCAGCTCAGGCGGCAGGCATTCTGGGGACGGCTTCGCTCCTCTCGCATCACGGTACGCCTGACGATCCGCATTATTATTTGCGCGTTGTCGAGCAGACCTTCCACAGCACGCAACTGGATACCCATCGGATGCGCCGCCTGCTCCGGCTCGAGTCTGACGAAGAACCCTGGACCGAATTCGGTGGCCTCATCGTCCATCCCAATGCCCGTGGCCAGGGTGTGGGCAAATTGCTTCTAGCAGCCCGGGTGTTGCTCGTGGCCATGCATGGCGCCTACTTTTGCACGCGTTTACTGACCGAGCTATTACCACCGCACCGTGACGATGGGGGCAATGCGTTTTGGGATGCGCTAGGCGGACCGTTAACCGGACTGAATTTTTATCGCGCCGATTTGCTGTGCCGGTCTGATAAAGAGTTCATCGGGGCCTTGTTTCCACAGCATGAAATCGTGCTCGAACTGCTGCCACCAGAGGCGCAGCATGTCGTGGGAGAGGTGGGGCCAGCCACCGTCCCGGCGCGCCAGCTGTTCCAGCGGGTGGGCTTTCACGATCTCCATACCGTCGATCCCTTCGACGGCGGCCCGCACTATGGTGCGGCCCTGGAGGAGGTACAGCCGCTGCAGCGCAGCCGACAGCTCGTCTGTCTGGATTTGCCGCCCACTGCAGCTGGCAGCCGTCTCCTGCTTGGCAATCCGCAATCCCATCGCTTTTGCGCCGCCACCTGCCAAGTCCAGGGCCATGGGCTACGCTTGGACGCCGCGACGATGCAACGGCTTGACTTGCAAGCTGGCGATCCCGTCTGGATCATGCCACTCGATTGGTAGCCTTGCAGCCGCGCGCTACAGCGGGGCTCGGTTCAAACTGCCACCGTCCGGATGCAGAATACTTCCGGTGTAAAAGCCGGACTCATCAGACGCCAAAAACAGGGCGGTATTGGCCACATCAAGCGGTTGTCCAACACGGCCCAAAGGCGCTTCCCGCCCTCGCGCTTCCACACCTTCGGGACCGTCAAAAAACGATACGTCATGGGTGATTCAATCAAACCGGGGCCGATCGCATTGACCCGAATGCCGTACGGGGCAAGTTCCAACGCCAAGCCACGGGTGAGCATCCACACGCCGATTTTGGTCACCGAGTAGGTCGTCATTCCGGGGCTCGTCCGCCGGGCCGCGGCCGACGCCAAGTTGATGATGGAACCACGAATATCTGACTGGATCATGCGCTGGGCTACGGCGCGATTGCATAACATTACCCCCGTCAGGTTCACGTCCAGCAAACGCTGCCAGGCCGCCGTGGGCAACTCCAGCAGAGGAGGACGTAAGTCCCCACGCGGATCGTGCGACAGTCCTGCTGCGGCCACAAGGACATCAATACGCCCGAACTCGGCCACCGCCGCATCGGCCATTTCCTCGACCTGGGCTTCTTCGGTGACATCGATGGCCACGATTTGGGCCCGCTGTCCCAGCGACCGGACGCGCGCCATCGTTTCCTCGGCTCCTGCAGACTGCGCTGGGAGGTCCGCGATGACCACGTGCGCACCTTCCTCGGCAAAGCGGGTGGCGGTCGCCTGGCCAATTCCGGATGCCCCTCCTGTAATCACGGCCACACGGTCCTGTAATCGGCCTGCGGCAGCCATGGCGTCCCTCCTTTTATAGTATGAACTGCCAAACAAGGATGATATGGTACGCAAGCAGCAAAGCATACACGCCTGCCAACCCATGTAGGGCTGTCCAGGCAAGCGGAAATTGCTGGTGCACAGCCAGCAGCCAGCCTCCTGCGGCCGTGACCGTCATCTTCACCCATATGAATGGCGTGTAACCATGCGTCAACGCCCATGCCATGATGAGATTCGCTTCTTGGCCACCCCGTTGTAGATGTAGGATCGTCAACACGGCGTCTAGGGCCGAACAGATGAGGACGAGGAAAGCCAGACCCACGATGCGCGGCGCCAGGCAATCAACATAGGTATGGCGCCCTTCACGAGCCCTGCGGAAGCCCTGACGGCGTCCCAGGAATCGCAGGGCATGGCCGAGCGACGTAGGTCGCTGGCGCCGGTCGGCAAGCTGGCGCCGGTCAGGGAAATGTATCGCTACCGAAGCCCCCACATATACCCCTTTAAAGTGCCTGGGCATCATTATCTTTATATATTTTTCCAGGGGAAAGATATAAATTTGATTTTGCCTCAGTCCTTACCCGCATTGGAAATAGACGACAACGGACATATGGTCATGTGACGGAGCAGGAGTGTAGCATAAAAACACCTGAGCTGCTCGATATTTACATCGCGTTAGCCAGACCCTCTTGCGCCGTAGAATGGGTCTTACTTTTGGATTTCGTTCCGCGCCTGTTGGTGCTCAGTCTTTTGGTGATCCGACAGGGTGGAGCGCAGACGTACAAAGCTCGCATCCAGCCTGAGGAACGCCTCGGGCTGGATGCTAAACTGGCCCCGGAGGGGGCGATCCATAGCGACGATGAGCGAGATCATCAAGCCAAACAAAACCGCCATGGCCCCTATCAGTGTCAGATGTGCTCTGAGACGATGGACCGGGAAGAAACAGAAAAAACCGAGTGTGATAATGCCACCGGCCACAATAGTCATCCACGTCACTTGATTGAGACCCTGAGTTCCGCGGTGCAAGCGCTGCCGCCGTGCATCCAGTACGCGATCGAGATCGCTGAGGATCTGCGGATACAGCCGTTGCTCTTGTGCGGTAGCAGGATGAAAATCTAGGATGGCACGGGCAAAGCGGTCAATACGCTGCCACGTCTCGTCGCTTCGCCCGCCTCGTTGCACAACAGGCCACTCTTCAAAGATGACTTGACGCACATAATCACGCACGGCCGATTGAAAGCGTTCACGCTCGGGTTGTGCGAGACTGTGCAAGTTGCGATATAGATCGCCCGTGGCACTCGCTTCTTCCACGACGGCATTCTCGACTTCGTGATATTCTCCCTGGATATCCGCGATGATCAAGGCCAGCATAATGGCATACACGGTGCCGACGAAAGCATGGATGGCGGAAGCCGTGTCAAAGTTTTCTGCATTGAGTCTCCAGTTTTGCCAGCGGGCGATGCATGTCCCGCCTATGCATAAGGCGATACTGAAACCAATCAAGATGAGGTACAGCAGCCATAGCGGCAGATTATATAACGACATGATGATTTCCAGTTCGCCAGCATGGCGTCGTTCGTCGCAGCGCATCAACACGAACTGAGCATTTCGTATCGCGCCACGTCAAAAGCGGCACCATCTGCCACACCTCTTCATACGGCTTGCGATAGGGTTATCTGCATGGCGGTGCGCCGCACTTCGGCGCACCGCATCGTCACTGGCGGCGACTTCACCACCTAACGCAGCAGGCCGTAGACACGTTTGGGCTGCACCAGTACAATCACCGCCTCCTGCGTGACCATGGCCCGATCGTATTCATCCCAGTCCGGATGATCTTTATCCCCGCAAGCCCGGTAGACGTCGCGGAACATTTGCCGCAACGCCTCTGCCTCGGTGTTGCTCGGATCGAACAGTTGCGCCTCACCTTCAACGGTCACCCAACCCCGCCAGTCGTTCGACACCGATAACACCGTGCAACGCGGATCGCGGCGTAAATTGCGGACCTTAGCCGACTTGCCATACACGCAGACGAACGCCGCTTTCCCCTGAAATGCCCCACAGACGACAATACTGGCATGGGCCGAGCCATCGCGCTGGTGCGTCGTGATCACACCCCAGTGGTTCCGCTCCATAAACGGCCGAGCATCTTCAAATTCCATTGTGACCTCTCCTTTTCATCTCTCAGGTCGTCTTTCCGCCTCATCTATATCGTGCTAACATATCGCAGCTTCCTTGCTTCCGCCATGTTTTCTTACTGGATTGCTTGGAGCAGGCTGCCGCCATCTGGGTGGAGAATGCTACCCGTGTAGAAACTCGATTCGTCAGACGCGAGGAATAACGCCGTATTGGCAATATCGATCGGCTGTCCGGCACGCCCGAGAGGCATGGTGCTGCCCCGTTGGGCGATGTTGTCCGAACTGCCGTACAAGCGCTGCGTCATGGGCGACTCCACGATACCTGGCCCGATGGCGTTGACGCGAATGCCGTAAGACGCGAGTTCCGCCGCCAAGCCCCGCGTCAGCATCCACACCCCGGCTTTGGTCACGGAATACGTGACCCCCCAGGCCGTGTGCGCCGCGCCGCCCCGGAGGCCAGATTAATGATCGACCCACGGATGTTGGCATCGATCATCTGCCGCGCCACGGCCCGATTGCAAAACATGACCCCGGTCAAATTGACGTCGAGAAGCCGTTGCCACGATGCCATCGGAAGTTCCAGGATGGGGGGGCGGGTCGCCGTGCTCGGATCTTGCTCGATACCAGCTGCCGCCACCAGGATGTCGATACGGCCAAATGCCGCCATCGCGGCCTCTGCCATTTCCCCGACTTGTTCTTCTTGGGTCACATCGATGGCGACCACCTGAGCGCGCCGTCCCAGCGCCTGAACCCGTCCGACGGTCTCTTCCGAACCGGCAGATTGGGCCGGCAGATCCGCAATGACGACATGTGCGCCCTCCTCCGCAAACCGCACCGCCGTCGCCTGTCCAATGCCCGATGCCGCCCCCGTAATCACCGCGACGCGGTCTTGTAAACGTCCGTCCGTTGTTGCCACCCTCTCTCCTCCATCGTCACGATTCTACCGGTTCGATCAACTGGATGGTTGTCCCGTACTTCCGTACAAACGCGTCGTACTGGGCGATGTTTGCCGGGATCTCGGCCTTGCCCTTGGACCAGTCATAGAAGCTTGGGAAATACCAAATTAGCATCGGTTCGTCCACCGGCTCCAGTGTTCCGTAAAACGCCAAATGCGGGGAATGGCCTTCTTCTCGGTCAATCGTGGCCAAATGCAGGGTGCGCCATTTCAAATGCAGATGACTCCGCGATTCCGGGCTACGTGGCTTGGTGGTATGATAAATCGTCAGCCAGTCCTTGGCGAGACTCGGATAGAAATCCGTGCCCCGCAGTTCCATTGACCCGTGCGGGTTTTGCAGGATAAAGGCGCTGTCCATCCGGAGCAGCACCTCGATGAGGTCCTTGAAGGTCATGGTTGTAACCATGTATTTCCTTCCGTGTTATTGCTGGTTGTTTCCACCTGCGCCAGCGGCGCCATACACGTCAGGAGGTGTGCACGCAGGGCGGCGAAGGTGATCGCGCCGGTAATATGACCCCGTGCAATCGTCACGACTGGGACACCACAGGCCGTATAACAGGCGCGGTGATGATCATACCGCATATCGAGATCATACTGGGCCAGAAGCGGCAAGACGTGGCGCGTGTCGCTCGCCTGAAAAGCCTGGCGAAAATCGAGCAGCGAGCGGATATGGTCGGCTTGGGCGAGGGCTTCAGCAGGGGCGAGAAAACGCCGGAAATGCGTGGATAGCATCGCATCTGCGATATCGGGTCCGGCTAACAGCGGGACATAGCGGTCCGCTGTGCTAAAGTTCAGGTGATGCATCAGAGCCAGAAACCCGCCAAGACTGGTGCCAGCCACGACACTGTGCTGAGCGCCATGTGCGGCGAGCAACTGCCTCACGGCCTCGATCAGTTTGATGGAGACGGCACACATGGCCACAAAATTGCTCAGGGTGACCAGTCCGGAGAACACGGTAAGCCAGGAGCGGTGGAATGGCGCGCGCACGGCCACCAAGTGCGCGTTGATCGGATGCCGCGCCGGGAAAATGCCCCGAAAACTTTTGTCGTAGGGCATTTCAGCAATCCCATGATGATACACGAGCACAGGCAGCTCGGGCCGTGGCCCTAGTCGTATCCGATAGCCGACCTCCAATGCGCCCACCAGCGTCTGCGCGGTGAGACGGTACCGGCGTTGGGTGGTGAGCGGAGGCAGGTCGAACTGCACCGCTGCCAGGTGTTCCTGCAAGGTAGGCGAACTTGTTCCCTGCCGGAAAGCCCGCGGCTTGAAGAGGTTGATCAAAGCAACGTGGAGGCGGTCGATACTTTCGTGAAACCAGCGCATTGAGGATTCTCCTGAGAGCATCAGGGTGATTGTCGCAAAGCTTGGCAGGGCATGCAAGTCTCTTTATTTTACGCCCTTGTCTGACTCGTGTATAGTATTAAGTAAACGATACCCTTTGGCTTATCGCAAACGTGACGAGGCATGATGATACGCGCATTAATTTTCGATTTTGACGGCCTTATCCTGGACACCGAAGTTCCGGGATTTCAGGCTTGGCAAGAAACCTATCGGGCCCATGGGTGTGACCTGCCGTTTGCGGTGTGGGCCCAGTGCATTGGCACGTCGGAAGGCTTTAATCCCTACGATTATCTGGAGGAGCAAGTCGGACGTCGGGTTGACCGTGAGACCATCGCCAGCACCATCCGTCACCGTTGCGCCGAGATGTTACAAGATCAGCCACCCCTGCCAGGGGTGCAGGATTATCTCACCGACGCGAAACGCTTGAACTTACAACTCGCGGTGGCTTCCAGCTCGCCCCGCACATGGGTTGCTGGACACCTCACGCGGCTGGGGCTCATCGAGCATTTCGTGAGTCTTACATGCGCCGATGATGTGCAGCGGACCAAACCGGATCCGGCGCTGTATCAGACCGCCATGCAGTCACTTGGCGTGCGGGCAGACCAAGCCATAGCCCTGGAAGATTCCCCCAATGGCATCTTAGCGGCGAAGCGGGCCGGGCTTTTCTGCGTTGTCGTGCCGAATGCCCTGACCCGCCAGTTGGTCTTGGATCACGCCGATATGCGTCTGACCTCCCTGGCGGACATGCCGTTAGAACAATTGCTCAAGGAGAAAGGGCTGCAGCGATGAACATCGCCATCCGTGTTGGTCCATTGACCATAGAAGCGGAATTGCATGACACCCTAACCGCCCGGCAGGTTGCCGCCGCGTTGCCTATCCGCACGCATTTCAACACCTGGGGGGATGAGATTTACTTTGCGATACCGGTCGAGGCCGGGCTCGATGACAGTGCCCAGGAGGTGGTCGCCATCGGTGACCTAGGGTATTGGCCGCCGGGCAATGCCTTTTGTCTGTTCTTTGGCCAGACGCCGATGAGTATGCCCGGCGAGATCCGGCCGGCCAGCGCCGTGAATGTGATTGGCAAAGTGCTGGGAGATGCCACCCAGTTCAAGACGGTCATGCAGGAGCGCGAGGTCGTGGTCGAGGCGGTGTAAATCGCAGTTAAACAGTGTGTGCCATCCCTATGTCAACGTCACGTGTATTATCAATCTCGGGGCTCGTGGCAGGTCTGGGGCTGCTTCTCAACAGCGGCTATCTCGTCTCCAGTGCTGCGCCAACGCTATTCTACCTGGCCAATGTCGCGTTCCACACGGCTGGCGGGATCCTTTTCCTGCCCATGCTGTGCCTGGCGGCGTGGCGCTTGCGGCAATGGTGTCACGCCCACGCCACCGCCCGTCACGCCGGACTTGCGACGGCAGGCTGCGGCCTGCTAGCAGCTGGCCTGCTGGCCGGTGCAGGACTGATTCTGCTCGGCAACTATCGGCCCTACCGCTGGCTGCTGTATACGCATATGGGCTTGTGTGGGTTGGCAGTCGCGTGTTTCATGGACGCGCTGGCGTCCCGGCATCTCCGCCATGTCTTCACCCCCTGGCAACGCCGTACCTGGCGACTGGCGCAGCTCACCGTTGTCGCTGCCGTTGCCCTGCCCGGCGTTTTGCTCGGCATACGGGCGTGGCAGCCAGAGCCATTCCAGGTTGCCAACCCGCTATTGCCACCACTGAGCCAGGACGATGAAGGCATGCATGGCAAGGCAGGACCGTTTCACCCGGCCGGCGTGTTCACCAATACCGGTGGCACCATTCCATCCAACTTTTTCATGAGTTCGGAGCGCTGTGCCGACTGTCATGCCGACATTTATCAGCAGTGGTCGCAGTCGGCGCACCGCTTTTCATCGTTCAACAACCAATGGTACCGCAAATCGATCGAGTACATGCAGGATGTCCTCGGGCCACGTCCCAGCCGCTGGTGCGCCGGGTGCCATGACGTCGCGCTCCTACTCAACGGCATGATGGATACACCGGTGCGGCAACTCCTCGATACGCCCGAAGCCCATGTGGGTCTGGCCTGCACGGCCTGCCATGCCATCACGCAGGTACGTGACACCATGGGGAATGGGGATTATCTGATCACCTACCCCGCTCTGCATGACTTCATGGCTAGCGACAATCACCTGCTCCACTGGCTGCACGATTTCCTCGTACGGGTCGATCCCGCGCCCCATCGCCGCATCTTTTTAAAGCCGTTTCATCGCGGTGAGCAAAGTCCGGCGTTTTGTTCCACCTGTCATAAAGTGCACCTGGATACCCACGTGAACAACTATCGCTGGTTTCGGGGGTTCAACGAATACGACGCTTGGCAGGCCAGCGGGGTGTCGGGCTATGGCGCGCGATCGTTTTACTATCCTGACCAGCCCAAAACTTGCAACACGTGTCACATGCCACGGGTGCCATCGAATGATCTGGGCCATGTGAACGGCTATGTACACAGCCATCGCTTTCCCGGCGCCAATACCGCCCTGCCCACCGCGAATCACCACCGTGAACAGCTCGATATCACGACCGCGTTTCTCCAAAGCGGTATCGTCACCGTCGATATTTTTGGCATCAGCCCGGCAACACCCCTGACGACGCAGCCACGCACCGTGTTGCAAGATGCAGACGGCGCCGGAGCGCTGGCCACGACGTTTCCCATCGGCGAAGAGCAAGGGGCTCGGATTGGACGTGGGACCCGCAGCCGATACCCGGCGCGGCCGGTGCTGGCGCCGTTGGATGCGATCGACGCCACTGTGCAGCGCGGCTCGGAAGTCCTGGTCGACGTGGTCGTGCGCAATCGCGGCGTGGGCCACTTCTTTCCCGGCGGCACCATTGATGCTTTCGACGTCTGGATCGAGTTCAAAGCGGTGGATGAGCGGGGACAAGTCCTGTTTTGGAGTGGGTCAGTGGCAGATGCTGGCCGAGGGCCGGTCGAACCGCATGCGCACCGCTATGGCGCCTTCCTGGTTGATGCCCACGGCAATGCCATCAATAAGCGCAATGCCTGGGCCGCCCGCGCCGTGGTGTACGCTCGCGCCATTCCTCCGGGCGCGGCTGACACCGTGCACTATCGTCTGGCGATCCCCGAGCCGGCCGGATCCCGCATCACACTGACCGCAAAATTGCAGTATCGGAAATTCCGCTGGTGGTATACGCAGTGGGCCTATGCCGGCGTACGGGATCCGCAGCAACCGGAATTTGCCCTCAGTCCGCACTACGACGATGGCGCCTGGGTGTTTACCGGTGACACCACACACGTCTCCGGCGCCGCCAAAACCATCCCGGACCTCCCGATTGTGACCATGGCAGCGGCCACGGCGACGCTCCACGTGATATCTGCAGAGGCGTCGCCACCATCGCCACGGGTCGCATCCGATCCCACCCACCGCGAGCGTTGGAACGATTACGGCATCGGTCTGCTGTTGCAGGGCGACCTGCGCGGCGCTGAGGCCGCCTTTCAGCACGTCACCCGCCTGCAGCCGGCGTATGTCGACGGCTGGGTCAATCTCGGGCGCGTGCGTCTGCAAGATGGCGATCTCGACGGCGCCCGGGCCGTCTTGAGCAAAGCCCTGACGTTACAATCGCACTTGCCGCGCGCCTTGTTTTTCCTTGCCATGGTGCTCAAAGCCGAAGGCGATTACGAAACGGCATTAGCGCATTTGCGGCGCGTCGCGGCCGCGTATCCCGCCGATCGGGTCGTGCGCAATCAGATGGGCCGCTTGCTCTTTCTGTTGGGCCAGTACGAGAAGGCACGGGCCGAATTGGAACGCGTTTTGCGCATCGATCCGGAAGATCTGCAGGCGCACTACAATCTGATGCTCTGCTTCCGCGCCCTGGGCGATGAGGAACGCTCCGACATCCATCACACGCTCTACCGCCGTTTTAAGGCCGATGAATCGGCCCAGGTCATTGCTGGCGTTGCCCGCCGCCGCTACCGAGGCGCGAATCACGAAAGCCAGCCGGTACACGAACACCGTTCGATACCGCTGCCACCCGGACCGGCGTTTATTTCGCAGCCGGTTGAGGCCGGGCCAGGGAAGAAGCCGCCGGGATAGTACGGGCACGACAGCGAAACCCGGTGTAGCGTCCATCCAGCGCCCGGTGTGACGGCACACGTGCGGCACACCGAGCCTGGCGGTTGTCGGAAGGCTCTTGACCACCTTTCCAGATGGCATCGGCGGTCCATTCCCATTTCCGTTCGGCCTGGGGTTCCAACCCTGACCATGTTGGGATTTTTTGGCAGGCGCGCTCCCATTGCTGCGCGCTGGGCAAGGTCTTACCCACCCAGCGACAATACGCATCCGCTTCATACCAACTGATCCCAACCACCGGCTGCGTGGAGGCGGGATCACGGCCGACATGCCAGCCAAGCGGCTGGGTCCGCTTGCGGCGTTTGATCACGACCGACCACCCGGTCCGATTCCAGTAGCGCTTGGCCGTGTACCCCCCAGCGGCGATGAAGGCGGCAAACTGCGCCTTGGTGATGGGCTCGGAGTCGATCGCAAACGCTGGTATTTCGATACCTGGCGCACCGGATTGCACGAGGAGACCGTCCGGAATAGACGCCATCCTCTCCTCCAACAGCGCGGCGCCCGGCGACATAGGTAGGGGTACAGGCCTACCTGCCAGGTAGGCCACGAGACGCTCCAGAATGGCTGGCTGACGGGCAATATCCTCATAAAAGCCAACATCCTGGAGCCGCTTTTGCATCAGGCCGGCCGGATAGCCCGGTGTGACGATGGCGTCCGGGGTCAGCAGCGCGGCGCGAATCGCCGCCATATCGAGGCGCTTGCTGAGCTTCCACAGACTCGGTCCGATGAGGCGATGCGGCGAGGTCAAGCGATGGCATCGCGTACACTCGTAAATGTCCAGGAGTTTTGTTACAGCAACGGGCGTCACCGGAGGCTCGGCATGGGCTGCGTGGTCGGCATGAGCCACCATCAGGCTGACCAGCACACACAACCCACGCCATACGACGGCCATGAAGCTCGTGCGGCGCCCGCGCTCGGCCTTTCTCCTCATCACATCCTCCTCGGTTGCGTCACGCCTCCCGCCCTGGCATCTTGACTCTCCACTTGACCTGGGCTACAACTGCGTGAGGAACAAGATGTTGCTTTCCTGGTATATTGTCGTGGGAGACTCTCCATGTTGGCTCTCGGATTCCAATGGTTGCTGTCCGCCCTCTCCCTGACCCTGATCTCCAGAATGTTGCCCGGGTTTCGTATCCGCCATTTCGGTACGGCTTTGATTGTAGCCGCTGTTTACGGCGTCTTGCACGTCCTGCTTTACAAGATCCTGAAGATCATTTTCTTCTTGCCCATGATTCTCACCCTTGGCCTGTTTGCCCTGGTGATCAATGCCTTCTTGCTCTTTGTCACCAATAAAATCCTGGAAGATTTCGAGATCGATTCGCTCCTGACGACCTTCTTGGGCGCCGTGTTGCTCACTATTCTCAACGGTATCTGGAGCTGGTTGTTCTTCTAACCACAAGGAGTAGTAATCTGTTTATTAATCAAGTGATCGAACATGTGCAAAGATGTATGTTATGAACACATGGAATACACTCTAACATGGTCAAGTGTAATAACAATTGCTCCATCAAAGAGTTCGTGCTATGGTGACTGCCATCCTTGTCGACCTAGGGTGGGCTCCACCCAAAGTGACGCCTGTGGAGAGGACGTGAGACCTGGGGGAGTATGCGGTTGCCTCATCGCCCTTACTTCCCTGCAAGGACGATAGCGTAAAACTCCCCAGCTGGGAGTTTTATTGGCGAAAATGCCCTTGCTTCCTTGCAAGGACGTTCAAGCCGTCCCTTGGGCCGTCTCGCAGAA
>CBCXVS010000123.1:0-20443 GCA_965178525.1 uncultured bacterium
TCCCGGCTTCGGCGGCGGGACTATGGGGATCGACGGCCGCGACCAACACCCCCTGGGACTCGGCCAGCCCCATGCGCTGCACCAGTTCGGGGGTGACGTCCTCGACCTGCATCCCGAGCTGTTCCGTCACATCGGGAGACGCCGCCGCGACGGCCGGATCGTCGCGCAGGGCGGTAATCGTCACGGTGAGCGTTTGCGCTTTGCCCTGCCGCAGCACCTCGACCGGGACTTTCCTGCCCACTTCGGTGTTGGCCACGACGCGGGGCAATTCGTGCATATCCTGAATCGCGCTACCATCGAAGCTGGTAATAATATCTCCGCGTTTCAAGCCGGCGTGCGCTGCCGGACTATCCGTCATGACATCGGCGACGAGCGCGCCTTTGGCCTCGGGCAAATCAAACGTGCGGGCCAACTCCGGCGTGACCTTTTGAATCATGACCCCGAGCCATCCACGGGTGACTTTCCCCTTGTCATGCAATTGCGGCAAGAGTTCCTTGGCGAGATTGATCGGCGTGGCAAAGCCGATGCCCGTCCCGCCAGCGATGATCGCGGTATTGATGCCGACCACTTCACCATGGGTGTTAAACAGGGGACCGCCGCTGTTGCCCGGATTGATGGAGGCATCCGTTTGAATAAAATTATCATACTGTCCAGCCCCGATGACGCGCCCCTTGGCGCTGACAATGCCGGCGGTCACCGTGTGCGACAATCCAAAGGGATTGCCAATCGCCATGACCCATTCGCCGATGCGCAGGCGATCGGAATTGCCGAGCGGCACGGTGGGCAGCGTCGCGCTCGTTCGAACCTTAATGAGCGCCAGATCCGTTTTCGGATCCCGCCCCATGACGTCGGCTTCGAATTCGCGCTCGTCATGCAGGATCACCTTGATTTTGTCGGCTTCCTCGATGACGTGATTATTCGTGAGAATCAGGCCCTGCGGATGGATGATGAACCCGGAGCCCAAACTTTGCCGCGCCTGGGGCGGCGCGTCACCAAAAAAGCGCTCGAAGAATTCGCGGAAGGGATCGTTGCCAAAGGGCTGACGTTCGCGAAACGGACTGCGGAATCCTCGAAAGGGGCGATCGCCGGATCGTTTCGTTTTCTGTACAATGCTGATGTTGACGACCGCCGGCGAGAGCTTCTCGGCCAGCGCCATGAAAATCTGCAACCCCTGGTGAATGGCCGCAGAGGCCGGGGCGGGTTGCTCATGCCATAAAGCCTGGCGTTTCGCCGCCATACAGGAACTCCCGGCGACTACGAGACACATGATGGCGCACACGGACATGCCTCGTATTCGGGACCATCTCAGACGCTCCATGAGTTTCTCCTGCAAGGGTTGGGGGCTCCGAGAGACCGGAAGCGCGCGCCGGGAGGCGTTTCCACTGGGTGGCGAGACATGGCAGTGCCGGCGAGGGCGCTGCAACCGTAGAATCCGAAGCGACGCTAATCGCTTGTGTTTGCTTCAAATATACTGATAGCGAAGGTGTATTTCAAGCGCATCTGCCAGAGCCGGCAGGATCTGGACGCCCCGCGTTGGCCTGGCGGGCTGGCGCCGTGCCGCTTGTATCGACGTGCTGCGGCCCAGGCGGATGAAGTGCTTGACAAGTTTCCGCGTGCATCGCTATAATGAGCTACCTGCCACAGCCTTAGCGACAATATCTGGGCTGTATTCCTCAGAATACAGGGACCATCCCTCAAATCAGAGAACAAGAGGATAGGGCTGGTGACGCCTCCGCTACCGGGTCATGCCTTGGTGATCGACCTTGCGAAGATTCCTATACACGGATTAGCGCTTGATACGGAAATTGCTCCGGCATCTCTGCATTTACCACAGGACGAGTCGTTCACCGTCACGGCGCCAATACGGGTGCAAGGGCTGCTGACGAAGGTCATGGAGCAGGTGTATTTTCAGGGACAGATCTGCGGGACGCTAACCGTCCCCTGTAGCCGGTGTTTAGAACTGGTATCCGACGACTTTGTCGTGGACGTGCGGGTCGTCTTTTTGTTTGCCGCCTCCTATGGGTCCTCAGATGAGGAGCGGTGGGACAGCTTCGCCGATGACCTCGATGTGTATGCCCATGATGGGATCAGAATGGATTTGCAACCGTTGGTGCGCGATCAGGTGGTCCTGGCTTTCCCCGCGCAGACGTTATGCCGTGAGGATTGTGCGGGGCTGTGTCAGGTGTGTGGGGCCAATCGGAACGAGCAGCCCTGTGCGTGTCAGGTGGAGAATACGGATTCCCGCTTTGCGATTCTGAAGCGCTTGAATTTGCCATCGTCTTGAAAGGGCTGAATGATGGGCGTGCCAAAGCGTAAAACATCAAAATCTCGCCGCGATAAGCGTCGCACGCATCAGCGCCTCCCACTGCCGAGTCGGAGCGTGTGTCCCCAGTGTCAGGAGATGACGCTTCCTCACCACGTATGCCCGACTTGCGGGTTCTATAAAGGGAAACAGGTTATCGAAGTCAGTTAGGCGTCGTCGGGACCGTGAGGTACTCTCACAGCCCGTAACACGTTGAAGTACCTGGATAGAATAGCTCCTCTACATTATTTCTCCAGAGGAAAACGATACATTTCATTCTGTCTGTTGCGGTACTGACAGCGAGGGTATCCCATTGATGAAGATCGCTGTCGATGGCATGGGCGGGGATTATGCGCCGCAAGCGATTGTCGAAGGTGCGGTGCTGGCGGCCCAGGAGCTGAATGCCGACATTGTCTTGGTGGGTGATGAAGCGCGTCTGGAGCGCGAGCTCGATCGGCTGCAGGCGCACAAGTTGCCCATTACCATCTGCCATGCGTCGGAAGTCGTCTATATGGACGAAGCGCCTGGTATGGCCTTGCGGCGAAAGCGTTTTTCGTCCATCCGTGTGGCCACGGACCTGGTGCGCAGTGGCGCGGCGCAAGCCGTGGTGAGCGCGGGAAATACGGGGGCCGCATTGGCGGCGTCGACCATGATCCTGAAGCCAATCAAGGGGATTGATCGGCCTGCGATCGCGACGCTCATGCCGACGCAGAAGGGCTCGACGATTTTGCTTGACGGCGGGGCCAATGTCGATTGTAAGGCCACACAGCTCTTTCAGTTCGGCCTCATGGGCCACGTCTTAGCCAAGTATGTGTTTCACAAGCCCTCACCGGTTATCGGCCTCCTGGCCATTGGGGAGGAGGATTCCAAGGGCAACGATGTGACCAAAGAAGCGTTTTTGCTTTTCAAGCAGAGCGACCTGAATTTTTTGGGCAATGTGGAGGGCAAGCATTTTTTCCGCGGCATGGCCGATGTGGTGGTCTGCGATGGCTTCATCGGGAACATCGCTTTGAAAATGTGCGAGGGGGTGGCTGAAATGTATGGGCAGTCCCTGAAATCCAGTCTGACCACCTCGCTCTGGCGCCGTGTGGGCGCCTTTTTGCTCCGGCCTGCTCTGCGGGAGATTCGCCAGCGCGTTGATGCCGCTGAGTACGGCGGCATGCCGCTGATCGGGGTGAATGGGACGTGTATCATCGCCCATGGCAATTCCACCCCCAAGGCGATCAAAAATGCCATTCATATGGCCAAGCGCTTCGCGGAAGAGCAGGTGACGGAGCGGATTCAACAAGATCTCGAACGCAATAGCGATATCTTGGACCTCGATGATACGCGACGCCGTAAACTCTGGCGTCAGATTCGGAGTCACATGTCATTTCGTGGCGAACGTGAATATGAGGATGAACCGCCAGAACCACATGATGACCTCCCGTCATCTCGGAGGCCACTCCTCTAAGTGATTTCCCGCAGTCAGGTAGGACACGCACACCATGGCCGAACGTCTCATCTGTGTTTTTCCCGGGCAAGGGTCGCAGTTTGTGGGTATGGGACGTGACCTGTGGGTATGGGACGTGACCTGTACGACGCCGGCGCGGCTGCGCGCGCGCTATCGCTATGCAGAGGCGAATGAGGCCCTCGGGTACGATTTGCAACAACTTTGTTTCGAGGGGCCTGAGGAGACCTTACGCCTCACCCAGCAGCATACGCAGCCTGCCATTCTGCTCCATAGCATCGCGGCCTGGACGTTGTTGGCCCAGCGTGGGGTGCAACCGCTCATGCTGGCCGGTCACAGCTTGGGCGAATACTCGGCGTTGGTGGCGGCGGGCGTGCTGGCGTTTGCCGATGCCGTGCGTCTGGTGCATCAGCGTGGCGCCTTTATGCAGCAGGCGGCGCCGCCTGGGGAAGGCGGTATGGCGGCGATGATGGGCATGGCGTCTCAGGATGTCGACGCGTTATGTGCCGAGTTCGCCACTGGCGGGGTGTTAGAGCCGGCCAATTACAATGCGCCTGACCAGATCGTGATTGCTGGGCATGCGCCGCTGGTACATGCCGCGGTTGAAGCCGCCAAGGAACGCCGCATGGGCTGCACGGTGCTCCTCAATGTCAGCGCCCCGTTCCATTGCGCTTTACTCCAGCCCGCCGCCGCCCAATTGGATGCGGTCTTGGCCGAGGTGGCCTATGGTCCTTTTGCGATACCGGTGATTTCTAATGTGACGGCAGCGCGCCATCCGTCGCCCCAGGAGGTGCGGCGGCTGTTGGTCGAGCAGGTAACGGCGTCGGTGCGTTGGGATGCGTCGATCCGATATGCGATCGAGCAGGGGTGTGATACGCTTTTGGAGGTTGGCCCAGGCAAGGTCTTGTCGTCGCTCATGCGGCGCATTGACCGGCAGATCCGGGTCTTGGCGCTGGATGACGTGCTGGCCTGTTAACGGGTGAAGATAGATGGCGCAGTTGCAAGACAAAGTTGCGGTGGTCACGGGCGCCTCGCGGGGGATTGGGCGCGCCATTGCCCTAGCTTTGGGGCAGGCTGGCGCACGCGTCGCGGTTACTTGCACACAGCAGCGCGCCGCCGCGGACGAAGTCCTGGAGAGCCTGCGTCAACTTGGCAGTGATGGGCGGGTGTACCAATTCGATGTGGCGGACTTTGACGCGACGACGCAGGCATTTAATCAAGTCGTGGATGATTTCGGACGGTTGGATGTGTTGGTTAGCAACGCTGGGGTGAGGCGGGATCAGCTGTTGGTGCGGATGAAGTCTGAAGACTGGGACATGGTGTTGCAGACCAATCTGGCAGGTACCTTTCACTGCGCGCGGGCGGCTGCGCGCACGATGCTGCGGCAACGGTGGGGGCGCATTATTGCGATTTCTTCCGTTGCCGGGTTGGTGGGCAATGCTGGGCAGGCGAACTATGCCGCGTCCAAAGCCGGTATGATCGGCTTGACCAAGGCGCTGGCAAAAGAGTTGGCGCCACGGGGGATCACGGTGAATGCGGTGGCGCCCGGGTTGATTGATACGGATATGACCCGGTCGTTGTCCGAAACCCAACGGCAAGCGTTATTACAACAGGTGCCGAGTGGCGCGTTCGGCACGCCGGAAGACGTCGCCGCTTGTGTTGTATTTCTGGCTTCGGAGGCGGCGCGGTATATCACGGGTGAGGTGATTAGCGTCAGTGGTGGGTTAACGATGTAAGCGGCAGCGCTGGGGGGTGGGCTCCCGGCGTGTGGCTCGCTTGTGGCTTCCTTGCTAGGAGGAAAGAGAACAATGGATGAGAAGCCGATTACTATTGCGGACCGAGTCCGGACGATCATCGTCGAGCAGTTGGGTGTGGATGAGAAGGAGGTGACGGAAAAGGCTTCCTTTATTGATGATTTGGGGGCGGATTCGTTAGATATGGTCGAATTGGTCATGGCATTTGAAGAAAAGTTTGAGGTCGAAATTCCTGATGAAGATGCGGAAGATATTACCACCGTATCCGAAGCGGTGAGCTATATTGAAAAGAAAGAGGAAGAGAACAAGAAGCAGGGGCAAACCTCCGAAACATGA
Source organism: uncultured bacterium (assembly GCA_965178525.1). Lineage (GTDB taxonomy): Bacteria > Tectomicrobia > Entotheonellia > Entotheonellales > Entotheonellaceae > CBCXVS01. The sequence continues at coordinate 5,843 of CBCXVS010000123.1, forward strand.
GGCCCGGGTGTACCCTGCCGTGATGGGAGCGGTGAGGCATGCGCAGAGGGACCGCTGCTACGATGCCTGTGTCCGAAAGGGGGGTGGAGGGGAGACCTTGAGATGAGAGGTAGAATTGCGTGAGCAGAAGAGTCGTGGTGACAGGATTGGGCGCGGTGACGCCACTGGGCACGGGGGTGCAAGAAAGTTGGGAAGCCCTGTTGAAGGGCGTGAGTGGTGTACGAAAGATTGAACGGTTTGATGTGAGTGCGCACCCCTGTCAAATCGCGGCCGAAGCACGGGATTTCGATCCGCTCGACTATATGGACCGCAAAGAGGTCAAGCGGGCGGAACGCTTTACCCAGTTTGCCCTCGCGAGTGCGAGCATGGCGATGGAAGATGCGGGGTTGCCCATGCCGGACGTTCCGGCGGACCGCATGGGCTGTGTAGTTGGCGTTGGGTTTAGTGGTATGGCGACGATTGAACGCAACCACGCCACCCTCTTACGGGCCGGCCCCGAACGGGTGTCGCCGTTTTTAATCCCCATGGTCGCGCCCAATCTTGCCGCCGGCCAGGTCAGCATACGTTTCGGTTTGCGGGGCCCGAATTTGTGTATGGCCACCGCCTGCGCCGCCGGGACCCATGCGCTTGGCGATGCCTATCGCATCATTCAGCGCGGCGAGGCGGATGTCATGTTGGCAGGTGGGAGTGAGGCCGTCATCACGCCTTTGACCCTTGCCGGCTTTGGGATGATGCGGGCCCTGTCCACGCGCAACGAGGCGCCGCAGCAGGCGAGCCGTCCGTTTGATCAGGACCGTGATGGCTTCGTGATGGGAGAAGGAGCCGGGCTGCTGGTGCTCGAGGACTTGGAGCTGGCACAGCGGCGCGGCGCGACGATTTATGCCGAGATGGTGGGATATGGCATGAGTGCCGACGCATATCACATGACGCAGCCGGATCCGGAGGCGCAGGGCGTGATGCTCTGTATGCAGCGGGCGTTGGATGATGCCGGGTTGGCGCCCCATGCCATCGACTACATCAATGCGCACGGGACGTCGACACCCTACAATGACAAGTGTGAAACATTAGCTGTCCGCAACGTGTTCGGCGAGCATGCCTACCGCCTGGCCATGAGTTCGACGAAGTCGATGACGGGCCATTTGTTCGGTGCTGGCGGCGCTGTGGAGGGCCTCTTTACGGTACTGACGATTGCAAGCAATGTGATACCGCCTACCATGAATTGGAACACGCGGGATGCGGATTGCGACTTGGATTACGTGCCCAATGCCGCACGCTATAAACCCGTGCGCGTCGCCATGTCCAATTCCTTTGGCTTCGGTGGGACAAACGCGAGTATGATGTTTGCCAAATACCAGGAGACGCTGTGATCGCTTCCGAGCGTATCGCCTGCCTGACCGCGTTGCAGCAGCAACTCGGCTATACGTTTCAGGATGTGCAGCTTCTGGAATGTGCACTGACGCATAAGTCCTATGCCAATGAGCAAGGGCAACCGTATCATTACGAACGCCTGGAGTTTTTGGGCGATGCCGTCGTAGAGCTGATCATCAGCACGTATCTCTACACGACGTATCCCACCGCTCGGGAGGGAGAGCTGTCGAAATTACGGGCCTCTCTTGTGAGCGCGGAGAGCTTGACCGAGTTAGCCCGGCAACTCCGCTTGGGCGAGCGGCTATTGCTTGGCCGGGGTGAGGAACGGACGGGTGGCCGTGACAAGCATTCCTTGCTCGCTGCCGCATTAGAGGCCGTGGTGGGAGCGCTATATCTCGATAGCGGCTTCGTACAAGCACAGGAGGTCTTTCTGCGCTGTTTTGGCGCTGCCGTTGTGCAGCAGGCAACATCCGCCGAGATTCGAGATTACAAAGGCCTTTTACAGGAGCAAACCCTCAGCCAGTTTGGCTGCATGCCGACCTATCGCGTGGTGCACGAAGAGGGGCCGGCGCATCAAAAAACGTTTCATGTGCAGTTGAGCCTGAACCGCGAATATGATTGTATCGGCACGGGGCGCAGCAAGAAAGCTGCGGAGCAACATGCCGCCCAGCAGCTGCTTGCCTTGTTACAACAAGATAGCCCGTGTACGTGAATGCGGGAATAAAGCCTGCTCGTTGCGTCCTGCCCCGGCGTCATCTCGCCTTTGCCTGCTCATGATTTTTTGTTGGCGTGCCGGTGGTGCTGCATGACTCCGGAAGACCTGACGTTGCGCAGGCCATGCCAGGATGAAGGGACGCAAGCCGCAGTCGGGATGAGAGGGAGGATGACGTGACGTCGCGAAGGCCCACGATGGAGAGTGAGCAAGAGGACCAGACGCCGGAACATACGACAGAAGGCCGCTTCTTCGGTCGCTTGCGGACTGGGCTGCAAAAAACGCGGCAGGCGTTGAAGCAAGGGCTGGATGCGGTGTTCAGCCGCACGCGAGTCGATGCGGAGACGCTTGAAGAGTTGGAAGAAGTTCTGATCATGGCGGATCTCGGCGTGCCCACCACGCAGAAAGTGCTGCAAGAAGTCGATCAGCTCGTGAAGCAAAAGGCGTTTGAGTCAAGCGGCGAAGGCTTACGCGATGGAGTGGTCGCGACGGTGCGAGACATGCTACTAGCTGCGGCGCCCCCCGCTGCCCCGTCCGAGGAGACCGCTCTGCCTCGTCCGTGGGTCCTCATGCTCGTCGGGGTCAACGGCGTGGGGAAAACGACGACCTTGGGCAAATTAGCCTACCAAATGCGGGAAGATGGGGCGAGGCCGCTGCTCGCCGCAGCCGATACGTTTCGGGCCGCAGCGATTGAGCAGGCCGAGATTTGGGCGCACCGTGCCGGGGTGGACATCATAAAGGGGCAAGCCCATGGGGATGCGGCAGCCGTGGCGTACGATGCGGTGCAGGCGGCGCAGGCCCGCCAGGCGGATAGCGTCCTGATTGACACGGCCGGGCGTTTGCACACCAAATCCCATCTGATGGACGAACTCAAAAAAATGCAGCGGGTGCTGCATCGCGCTTTGCCTGGCGCTCCCCATGATATTTGGTTGGCGCTCGATGCCACGACCGGCCAGAACGCGATTGTACAAGTGCAGCAATTTCACGAAAGTCTTGGCCTCACCGGCTTGATCTTGACCAAATTGGATAGTACGGCCAAAGGTGGGATTGTGGTCAATATAGCGGATCAATTTCAGCTGCCTATCCGTTATATCGGCATCGGCGAGGGGGTCGAGGATCTCCGCCCCTTCGATGCCGCCGAGTTTGCCGCAGCTTTGTTGGAGCCGTAACGAAGGGAATGATGATGACAAGTGAGGAGTTGAAACAACAAGTGATGGACCTTCGCGAGCGCTTGACCGCGCTCCGAGGTCATCTTTGAGCTGACAAAGGCGGAGGGCGAGATTGCCAAGCTGGATGTGCAAGTGTCCCGCAGCGATTTTTGGGACCATGTGGACGAAGCGCAAGAGGTGTTGAAGCGCCGCGCGCAGTTACAAGTCCCGTTGGATCGGTGGCACAAATTGGCGACGCAGGTGCAGGACGCCGGGAGTCTCCACGAGTTGGCGGAAGAGGAAGCGGATGCCGAAGTCCTGCAGGAGGTGGTGACGGAAGTTTGTAAGTTGACGGTGGAGGTCGACCATTTCGAACTCGAGTCGATGCTGAGTGGGGACATGGACGACTCCAATGCGATCGCGCAGATCCATCCCGGCGCTGGCGGGACGGAATCGCAGGACTGGGCCGAGATGCTCATGCGTATGTATGTCCGTTGGGCGGAAACGCATGGGTATCGCTATGACGTTTTGGACGTGCAACCTGGCGAAGAGGCAGGTATGAAAAGCGCCACGTTGCGAATCACGGGGCCGTATGCCTATGGCTATCTCAAAGCCGAAATGGGTGTGCATCGGCTCGTGCGCATTTCGCCCTTTGATGCGGCGAAACGGCGCCATACCTCCTTTGCGGCGATGTTGGTCTCGCCGGAAATCGATGCCTCCGTGAAGGTCGAAATCGACGAAACGCGTCTTCGCGTTGATACGTACCGCTCCAGTGGCGCCGGGGGACAGCACGTCAACGTCACGGATTCGGCCATTCGGCTCACCTATCAAGTGGATGACGAGACCCGGATCGTGGTGCAGTGTCAGAATGAACGGTCGCAGCATAAAAACCGCGCCAGTGCCATGAGCGTCTTGCGCTCGCGTCTCTATGCCCTCGAGCAGCAACGGCAACGGGAGCGCATGGCGGAGCTGCAGGGCGAGAAAAAAGAGATTGCGTGGGGCAACCAAATCCGTTCGTACACGTTGGCGCCCTATCAACTTGTCAAAGATCATCGGACCGGCGTTGAAGTCGGCCATGTCGAAGCGGTCTTTGACGGGGCGTTAGACGTGTTTATCAAAGAATATTTGCTCTCACAACGCCGCTAGTACAGGCTGGCAGAAGTGCGCTACCGCTTGAAGCGTCTTAAGCGTGACCCCTTGAGTTCGGTCAACCGATGAACCCTTAGTCCGTCCGCCGTACTAGAGGCTCCAATGTACGAATTGGCCGTGAGCCTGCGCTACCTCAAATCTCGCCGCCGTCAAACGTTTATTTCGCTCATTACCGTGATTTCGGTTGGCGGCGTGGCGGTTGGCGTCATGGTATTGATTGTCGTTCTGGCGGTCATGAGTGGGTTCGAACAGAGTTTAAAGGACAAAATCCTCGGCATTAATTCGCACATTTGGATTATGCCGCAATTGTCGCCGTATATTGAGGGCTATCAGGAGGTCGTCGAGCAAGTCAGTGCCTTGCCGCATGTCACGCTTGCGGCGCCCTTTATCACACATGAAGTCATGCTCATGGCCGACGGACGCGTCTCGGGAACGTTTTTACGCGGGATCGATGTCTCCCGCCCGGAATTGTTGGCCGATCTGCAAGGTTATTTTAAAGACAAAGATGACGAGGAAGATGTAGATCTACGGGCGCTGCTGACGGCCGAGGACTTTACGTCCGCGCCAGATGGCGCGGCGCCGGCGCCGCGCGGCATGATCCTGGGCGAGCAACTGGCGCGCACGCTGCTCGTTTTTCCGGGCCAGCGCCTCCTGGCCAATGCGCCTCTCGGGGTGCTGACGCCCGCAGGGATTATTCCCAACGTGCGCCCCTTTACCGTGACCAGCACCTTCAGCACCGGGATGCGGGAGTACGATAACACCCTGGCCTTGATTGCGCTCGACCAGGCACAGGCGTTTTTCGATATGGGAAACCGCGTCACGGGTATTGAGGTAAAGGTTGATGATATCTATCGCGTTCCTGAGGTGGCGACGGCGATTCGGACCCTGCTCGGTCCCGCCTTCTGGACGCGTGATTGGATGGAGATGAATCGCTCCTTGTTTGCCGCACTGCAGCAGGAAAAAGTGCTCATGTTTATTATTCTGGTGCTGATTATCCTGGTGGCGGCGTTCAATATCATCAGCACGCTCGTCATGATGGCGATGGAGAAACAGGCCGATATCGCCATTCTTCGGGCCATGGGCGCCCGCCGCGCCAGCATCCGCAAGATTTTTGTGATCGAAGGCCTGATCATTGGCAGCCTCGGGACGTTGAGTGGCAGCCTCGCGGGCCTGGTCTTTACCTGGAATATCCAAGCCATTGCGGCGTGGGTGGGGTGGCTCCTAGGGATTCGTTTTTTTCCCCCGGACGTATATTTTCTCGATGAGCTGCCGGCCCATATTCGTCCGCTGGAGATCGGGATCATCGTGGGCACGGCGGTGTGCATCAGTTTTTTGGCGACATTATATCCGGCATGGAACGCCTCCAGACTTGACCCGGTTGTGGCTTTGCGATATGAATAGTTCATGCTATGATTAGGGGAAGCAGAGGGCTGGCTCGACGTTAATGCTGATCCATGTTCATAATGTGTACAAACACTATACGCGCCGACAGACCCGGATTGAGGTCTTGCGAGGGGTGCACATGGAGTTCGCAGCCGGAGAGATGGTGGCGATCGTGGGCCCATCCGGCGCGGGTAAAAGTACCCTGCTGCATCTCTTAGGAGGGCTTGATCGCCCGAGTGCCGGGACGATCCATTACGATCGCGTTGCGCTACCCCAACTCCGGGATGAGCAGCTAGCCGATTTTCGGAATCAGCACATTGGTTTTGTGTTTCAATTCCATCACTTGTTGCCTGAATTTTCTGCGTTGGAAAATGCGATGATGCCTGCTCTCATTCAACGCCGTGCCAAGCACGAGGCCAGACAAGAGGCGCAATACCTCTTGCAGAGCGTCGGCTTGGGTGATAGGCTGCATCATCGACCCGGTGAACTTTCCGGGGGGGAGCAGCAGCGGGTCGCAGTTGCACGGGCCCTTGTTAACACACCGGCTGTCGTGTTGGCGGACGAGCCGACCGGCAATCTGGACCGAACGACGAGCCAATCCCTACAGCAATTGCTCCGCCAACTCAACGAAGAACGCGGACAAACGTTTGTCATCGTGACACACGATCGCGAGTTTGCGGCGCAGATGGACCGTGCCATCTCCCTTGTAGACGGGAAGGTCAGCGCAGTCTGAGGAGGATGTGAATCATGTTCAAACGCTTTACGGAACGGGCCAGACGAGTCATCATTCTTGCCAGGGAAGAGGCGGAACGGCACCATCATGAATATCTGGGCACAGAGCACATCCTGCTCGGTATGTTGAAAGATGGGGGCGGTATTGCCATTACAGTCCTGCAAAAAGCGGGTTTGAGTATCGACCAGATTCGCCTTGAGGTGGAACGGCATCTGCCGTGCAATGCCAATTCGCTGATCGTGGGCGAAATCCCGTTTACGCCCAAAGCCAAAAAGGTGCTGGAGTACGCGGTCGAAGAAGCCCGGTTGATGGGCCATAACTATATTGGCACGGAGCATCTCCTGCTGGGCCTGTTAAAGGAAAAGGAAGGGATTGCCGCCAAGGTCTTGAATACGCTTGGTATTCGGCTGGTGGAGACCCGCGAGAAAATCCTCAACCTGTTGCAAGAACCCGCGACCAAGACGAAGGAAAAGAGCAAAACCCCGGCCCTCGATGAGTTCGGACGGGATCTCACCGAGTTGGCCCAGGCCGGGAAGCTGGATCCGGTGATCGGCCGTGAGGGTGAGATTGAACGGGTGGTGCAGATTCTGTGTCGGCGCACCAAAAATAATCCCGTACTCATTGGCGAGCCGGGTGTCGGCAAGACGGCCATTGTCGAGGGCCTGGCGCAGCGCATCATGAATAAAGAAGTCCCGCAGCTGCTCTTCGATCGGCGTGTGGTGGCGCTCGACCTGGGTGCTCTCGTGGCCGGGACCAAGTATCGCGGTCAGTTCGAAGCCCGCATGAAGGCCATCATGAAGGAAATCGTGCAGGCGGAGAATATTGTGATCTTCATTGATGAGCTGCACACGCTCGTGGGGGCCGGAGCGGCTGAGGGGTCGGTGGATGCCTCCAACATGCTTAAGCCGGCGCTGTCGCGTGGTGAAATTCAGTGTATCGGCGCCACGACCCTGGACGAGTACCGCAAGTATATCGAAAAGAATGGCGCCTTGGAACGCCGGTTCCAAAGCATCATTGTGGATCCGCCGACCATTGAGGAGAGCATCGAAATCCTCAAGGGTTTGAAGGATCGTTACGAAACCCATCACCGTTTGCGCATCCCTGATCCCTCCATCGAGCAAGCCGTGAAGCTCTCCGCGCGTTACGTCACGGATCGCTACCTCCCGGACAAGGCCATCGATGTGATGGACGAAGCGGGCGCACGCGTGCGGCTGCAACGGATCACCCCGCCACCTATGGTGCGGGAGTTGCAGCGGAAGATCAACGATGTGGTGCGCGTCAAAAAAGACAAAATCGAGAATCAGGAGTTTGAAAAAGCGGTCGAACTCCGTGACGAGGAAGAAGACGTCCGCCGGCAGATCGATGAGCTGAAGCGCGAATGGGAAGAGAACCAGGATGCGAGCGAGCTCATCGTGACCGAAGAGGATATCGCCTACGTGGTATCGCGGATGACAGGAATTCCGCTTTCGAAAATTGAGGAAGCCGAGTCTCGTCGCTTGCTCAACATGGAAATGGAGATGCACAAGCGGGTGGTGGGACAGGAGGAGGCTCTCACCGTGGTGACCCAGGCCATCCGGCGGGCCCGTGCGGGGTTGGGCGATCCCAAACGTCCGGTGGGAACGTTTATCTTCTTGGGACCCACAGGGGTGGGGAAAACCGAGTTGGCGCGGGCGCTGGCGGAGTTTCTCTTTGGCGATGAGAGCGCCCTGATCCGGGTTGATATGTCGGAGTATATGGAGCGCTTCAATGTGTCGCGGCTCACGGGCGCCCCACCAGGGTACGTGGGTTATGATGAGGGCGGACAGCTGACCGAGCAGGTTCGGCGCAAACCCTATTCGGTGGTGCTCCTCGACGAGGTGGAAAAGGCGCATCCGGACATTTTCCACGTCCTGTTGCAAGTCATGGATGATGGGCATCTCACCGATAGCTATGGGCGCAAAGTCGATTTCAAGAACGTTGTGCTCATTATGACGTCGAATTTGAGTGCCCGCACGATTGAGAAAAATACCGCGATCGGTTTCCAACAGGGTGATGAAGCCAGTACGTTTGCCAAAATGAAAGCCAATGTCCTGAATGAGCTCAAACGTACGTTCAACCCGGAATTTCTCAACCGTATCGATGAGGTGGTGATGTTCCATCCGCTCAGTATGGAACATATGGGCGAAATTATCGATATCATGTTGGCGCGCCTCAACGAGCAAATGATCGAACAGGGGATTGAACTGGAGATTGAGGATGACGCCAAGGCCTGGCTGGCGCAGAAGGGCTATGATCCGGCATACGGAGCACGACCCTTACGGCGCGCCATTCGACGGCTGATTGAGGATCCGCTGTCCGAGGAGGTGCTCAAAGGCAAGTTTGTCGGCGGTGGGGTGGTCGAGATCAAGTTAGTCCGCGATGTTGAGGATGAGAAACTCGTGGAGAAACTCGAGTTTGTCGCCAAGCAAAAGGACGCGGTCGAAACGGTCGCCAGTCTTTCTGCCAATTGAGCGCCCACCATATCGGTTCATGCTTTGGCTGAAGCCCGGTGGAGCAAGGACTCCATCGGGCTTTAGTGTGTTTGGGCGACGATCCTGCCTCGATAAGGTTCACGGAGGAACCGGCGTCGCCGTCACGCTGGAGCAGGAAGCTCCTATCAATGATTTATAGACGGATACTGAGCCTCGCTCTACCATTGGCCTGCCTACTATGGCCCTTTCTGCAGACGCTTGCAGCTACCGCTCCTGGCGCGATTGTGCGTGATATTGAAATTCGCGGCAATCGCCGTACGCAGGAGTCGACAATCCGTTTTTACCTGCAGACCGCGATCGACAGCCCCTTCTCACCGCAGACGCTCCGGGAGGATATCAAACGCCTCTATGCCTTACGGACCTTTGATGATATTCGGGTCACCGCGGAAGAAGTGGAGGCGGGTATCCGTGTGATCATCACGGTTACGGAAAAGCCGGCAGTCCGACAAATTACGTTGCAAGGAAGGCGCCGCGGTGATGAAGAGGAAGTGACCCAACGGATTCTCCTCAAAGAACACTCTACCTTTGAGCGGAATCTCCTCAATGATACCGTGACGGGCATCCAACAGTATTATCGGCAAGAAGGCTATTACTTTGCGCATGTCCGCCCAGAGGTGTCCGAGGTTGACGATAATCAAGTCGATATCACCTTGTCGATCACCGAGGGCAAGAAAATTCGTATTGGCCGTATTCGTTTTACTGGGAACACGCATTTCCCCGATACGACCTTGCGGAAGCAACTCCAGACGCGAGAGTTTCTTCTGCCCGTCTTAAGTGGCGGCGCCTCGCTTTATCGGCCCGATGCGCTCCGCGTCGACCTGCAGCTCCTGGAGAACTTTTATCAGAACAACGGCTTCGTGAATATCCAACTTGGTGAACCGGTCGTGGAGATCAACCGCGAGGCGAGCGCCATCGTCATCACCATGCCGATTGCGGATGAGGGCGAGCAGTACAAAGTCGGTGTCGTCACGTTGCAAGAGGATGAAGTCTTTAGCGCCGAGGAATTGCGTCAGATGGTCCGGCTGACGACCGGGGAGATCTATAGCCGCGCCGCCGTTCGGCGCGATATCCTGACCCTGACGAATGCCTATACGGACCAGGGCTATGCCTTTGCCGATGCCACCCCGACGGTATCGCTGGATCAACCCCAACGTCTGGTCAATATTGCCTTTACCATCCGCCCTGGTTCGCGTGTGTATATCGGCCGCATCGACATTCGTGGCAATGAACGCACGCGCGATTGGGTCATCCGCCGGGAACTTCGCGTGGATGAAGGGGAGTTGTATAGCGGCCGAAAGCTGCGCCGTTCCCGCCAACGCCTAGCCAATCTGCAGTACTTCGAGGAAATCAAAATCGATGAAAAACGCTGGTTAGATGAAGGCCTGGTCGACCTCGACATCGACGTCACGGAGCAGTCCACCGGCCAATTTCAGGCGGGGCTGGGCTTTAGCTCGGTCGAGACCGTCGTGTTTTTGGCCTCCGTGACGCAGCGCAATCTGTTCGGCCGCGGCCTGGCGGTCTCGGCGCAGGGACGGGTCGGGGGCCTGTCACAGGATTTTTCGCTCACGTTTGTTGAGCCCTGGCTCTTTGGCCGCCCGATCAATGCCGGTCTGAGTGTCTTCCGGCGCAGTATCGATTTCGACACGTTTGATTCGCGCCGGACCGGCTTCTCCCTGACATTGGGGCGATCGTTTGGGGAGTTTCTCCGCACCTCGGTCGCGTATCGTTTCGAGGAACTCCGCATCACCGATGTTGCGGCCAGCGCGGCCGAGATTTTAGAGGATCAGGAAGGCACGTCGCTGACCAGTAGTGTGGCGCCCCGCCTCACGTGGGATTCGCGCAACAATCGGATTAATCCCTCACAGGGATCGCTCCATACGTTTGAAGTCGAGTTTGCCGGTCTTGGCGGCGAAAATCGTTTTTACAAGATCATTGGGGAATCGACCTGGTATTATCCGTTGCCCTTTGGGCTGACTGGATTTATCAAAGGTCGTTTTGGGGTTGGAGCGGGCTATGGCGGTCGAGATCTTCCCGCTGCGGAGCGTTTCTTTTTAGGCGGGCCAACCACTGTGCGCGGCTTTGGCTTTCGTGATATCGGACCCCAGGATCTGGAAGAGAATCCGCTCGGTGGCACGTCCTTTGTGCAGTTCAACTTCGAGATTGGGCGGAGTTTTGGGCGTGTTTTGCGGCTCGTCGCGTTCTATGATGCGGGTAATGTTTATGCCGAGCAGGAACAATTTGACCTCGGAGAGTTACGCCAAAGCGCTGGCTTTGGCATACGTTTCCTGACGCCGGTTGGACCGGTGCGGCTCGATTGGGGGTTTAAGCTCGATAGGCGCGAAGGAGAGGATCTCCTCGAACTCGGCTTTCTCCTGGGTACGTTTTAAGTTCCTGGACAAAATTAGCGACATCGTTTTTCCAGAGGAAAAAGATGAATGTAATTCGGTTCGGGCACGGAAGGGCCTGGGCGTCAGAGCGATGTCGAGGGTGTCAGAGTGGGATGACAAACGAGACAGAGAATATGGAGTTGTATATGAAGCAGTGGCGTAGCGGACGGCATTGGGGGTGGATACTGGCGCTCGGCATGGTCCTCGGGTTGAGTATGCTCGGCCAGGCGCAGGCGCAGAAAGGGCTGAAAGTCGGTGTGGTGGATTTGCAGGCCGTGCTCGATAATTCCGTGCGGGGGAAAGCGGCGAAAGACCGTCTGAAGAAGCTGGGCCTGAAGTTGCAAGACGAGATCAAGGGCAAACGCAGATTTAAGGAGGCGCGTGAGAAGGAGCTGCAGAAACTGCGCACCGAGATCCAGAGTCAGGGATTGGTGTTGAATCAGCAAGCTCGAGAGGCGAAAGCCGAGGCTTTTCGGAAGCAAGTGCGTGAACTCAAACGGTTTATTGATGACACCAATCGCTTTATCGAAGATGCCACGCAGGAGTTTCGGGAAAAAGAAGTTCGTGAAACGCGGCGGTTGTTGCGTGAGATCCGTCAACTTGTGAAAGAAGTGGGGAAGAAGGAGAAATATAGCCTGGTTTTCGAAGGCAATGAAGGGGCGGCATTGGTCCTCTACTTTGGAAACAAAGTAGACCTGACGCAGAAAATCATTCAACGCTACGATCGGGCCTCGGCCGCGAAACGTTAGCGCATGGGGAACCGTATGCACGTGACGCTTGCCGAACTGGCAAGACTCGTGAAAGGTGAGGTCGTTGGGGATGAGCACGTGCTCATTCAGGGACTTGCGCCGCTCGATCAGGCTGAGCCTGACGATTTGACCTTCGTCGCGGATAAAAAGTATGCCGCACACTTAAGGTCTTCACGTGCCGGCGCGGTGCTGGTGAATGCGCAACAGCCGGTGGATCGCCCGGCGATTCGGGTCCCCAATCCGTACGTTGCGTTTCTGACCCTACTCGACCATTTTTTTCCGCCGCATCACCCTCAGTGGGGCCTTGACGCCCGGGCGGTGCTCGATCCGGATGTGCACGTCGGGCAGCAGGTCAGTATTGGTCCCTATGTGGTGATTGGGCGCGGGGCGCGGTTAGGCGACCGGGTCGTGGTGTATCCGGGTACGTATATCGGTGAAGACTGTGTGATTGGCGACGATTGTGTGCTCTATACCAATGTGAGTCTGTATGCGCGCGTGCAGCTTGGGCGGCATGTGATCGTCCATAGTGGCGCGATCATTGGGGCGGATGGCTTCGGATTTTACCCGCAGGCGGATGGCTCGTACCGAAAAATTCCGCAGGTTGGCCGGGTTCTCATTGGGGATGAGGTAGAAATCGGCGCCAATACCTGTATTGACCGGGCCATGTTGGGTGATACCGTCATCGAGTCCGGGGCCAAACTCGATAATCTGATCCAGATCGGGCACAATACGGCGATTGGCGCCCACTCGGTCCTCGCCGCCCAGATCGGTGTCTCCGGCAGTGTGCGCATCGGACCCCAGGTACGCATCGGCGGCCAGGCTGGGATTGCCGAGCATGTGACGGTGGGGCAGGGCGCTTCTGTCGGCGCTCAATCCGGTATTCCGCATGATGTTGAGCCGGGCGCCACGGTCCAGGGTGCGCCCGCTGTCCGCAACACCACGTTTAAACGCGTACACTTTTATAGCCTCCGGCTGGGTGAGTTATTTCAGCAAGTCCGCCAACTCCAACGGCGTCTGGAGCAGCTGGAAGGCCGGGAGAATGGGGCGTGATTTCACTGGGACCGGAAGACATCATCGCGGTGCTGCCACATCGGTACCCGTTTTTGCTCGTGGATCGGGTACTGGAAGTCGTACGCAATGAATATGCGATTGGGCTCAAAAACGTCACGCTAAACGAGCCCTTTTTTCAAGGGCATTTTCCGTCATACCGCGTCATGCCGGGCGTGCTCGTGATCGAGGCGATGGCACAGGTCGGCGGCATCCTCGCCCATTATTCGGACCAGCTTTTGCCCAATAAGATCCCGCTTTTTACCGGTATTGATCGCGGACGATTCCGCCGCCAAGTAGTGCCTGGGGATCAGCTCCGCTTGCATCTCGAACTGTTGCGCCGCCGCGGGTCCGTCTGGCGCTTCCGCGGGCGGGCTTTTGTCGACGAGGCCTTAGCCGCCGAAGCTGAACTGCTGGCTTTGCTCACCGATCGTCCGCAGGAAGGGCCGACATCATGATAACCCATATCGACCCGCGCGCCGTTGTCCATGCCTCTGTCGAATTGGCGGACAACGTGACCATCGGGCCGTTTACCGTGTTGGGAGAAGGGGTGCGCATCGGTACCGACACGACCGTCGGGCCGCATGTGGTCATTGAACGGTGGACCACGATTGGGGAGCGCTGCCGCATTGGTCCGAGTGCGGTGTTGGGCGGCGATCCGCAACATCTTGGCTACACGGGCGAAGTGAGCTATCTCGACATTGGGAATGATAACGATATTCGGGAACTGACGGTCATTCATCGCAGTGTGGTACCGGGTGGGCATACTCGTATCGGATCGCACAATGTGATTATGGCCCAAGTCCATGTCGCACACGATTGCGTGTTGGGCAATCATACCATCATTGCGAGCCTCGCGGGCCTTGCCGGACACGTCGAAGTGGAGGACGGCGCCATGATTGGGGGCGTCACCGGCGTGCACCAATTTGTCCGCATTGGCGCCTACAGCATGGTCGGCGGGAGTACACGGCTCAGCCAGGATGCGCCGCCGTATATGATGGTGGCGGGGAGTCCGGCAATGGTGCATGGCTTAAACGCGGTCGGCTTACGCCGGAATGGGTTTGGCCCTGAAGAGCGCCGCGAATTGAAGGATGCTTACCGGGTGCTCTATCGCTCCGACTTGAATGTCAGCCAAGCCCTTGCTAAAATAAAGCTCCAATCGAGCCTCAGTGCACCTGTCGCACACTTGGTGCAGTTCGTCGAACGCTCGAAACGGGGAATCTGTTCGCGATCCGGGGCATCTCTCCCTCAGGATGGTTGTTGAGCAACTCTACCACCTAGACCTTCAACACGTGCCGCACTTTTCTTCTATTATTGTTATCGTGCCGTTGCCAAGACGTTAGACCGAAGTTCCCCTGGCAGAATAGGCGGAGGGTTAAGTAGATCAACAGGTTGGCCCAATTCAAAAGTCCATT
>CBCXVS010000124.1:0-20132 GCA_965178525.1 uncultured bacterium
TCTGGGCTGGGCTAGGGAACCTGATCTTATGCTATTGAGGAACAACTCTATTGTATACAGGTAATTCCGTCCAGGTACTTATACACGCAAAATAGCGCAAAATCTATGCACGTCGAATGGTCATGACAACCTCGGCTCATATCCGCCAGACCGGCCTGCCTTGTGCCGTCGTCGCAGCCTCGGCAACCTTCAGCACCCCTTGGCATCAAATAGACGTTTACAACCCGATAGGACACTGATTACGATGATAGGCTCAAGGTTCATACGAAGGAGGGTATCGTTGCCTCGACCGGTCGCTTTTGTAGTTGCTGACCGTGGCCCAGAGCGAAGAGCAAACATCGTTCTTTTTCCAGGCCAACTTCAGCTTTTGAGGCTCTCATGGTGCAGCGCAACAGGGGGAGATGGAGCGAAATGGACCAATCCGGAGCGTCCAGGTGGGTAGGTGGCGCAGGTAGCGCCGGCGCCCACATCGTGGTGATGCTGGCTGTACTCGGGCTCATGTGTTGCACCGTCGGCTGCGGCACTCTGGCCAATGGGCGCCGCTGGGGGCAAGATGCGTTTTCACACGCGAGCCCCAAGACCTTTTCACAAGCCGCGCGTGATGCGTTCTTCGATGTACAAACCCTCTTACCTGCCGTTGCCGCTGCCGTGTTTACGGTGGGGGATCTGGATGAGCGCGTGTCGGATTGGGCCACTGACCACACACCGGTGTTCGGGTCGCAAGCCACCGCAGAGGACTTCAGTGATTACCTGTATTGGACCCTCCAAAGTGAGACCTTTGCAACCCTGCTTGCGACGCCGAGCGGTGGCGATGCCACGCCGTGGTGGTCTGCAAAGGCAAAAGGTGCCGGGGTTAAACTCCTCGCAGCGGGCGTGCCACTGGGGACAACGCTATTGCTGAAAGAACTCACGAACCGCACCCGGCCCGATCGGTCAGATGATCTCGGCTTTCCCTCGGGACACGCCACCATCGCCTTTTCGACGGCCACCCTGTCCAATCGGAATCTGGATGTGATCCCCCTCGACCCTTGGGCCAAATATTCGCTTCAGGTCGGCAACATCATGCTGGCATCCAGCGTCGCATGGGCCCGTATCGAAGCGAACAAGCACGTTCCATCCGATGTGCTCGCCGGTGCTGTTATCGGGCATTTTCTTAGCGCTTTTCTCCATGATGCGTTGATTGGCATTCCCGCCTCACAGCGCTTTCGGCTGATCATCTGGCCCGGGAAAGACGAAATGATGGCCTATATTGCCTTTCCCTTTTGATGAAGTTCTTAGCTATAAGCTGTTAGCTATAAGCTAAAACGCTGGGAGAAGAAATCTTGCATCTTCTTTTTTTAGCTAATAGCTAACAGCTAATCGCTAATAGCTTTTCAACATTTGCGGCGCGCAGCACTTACAACTCGCGTATATGCGGCAACACCTCTTTCCCGAAGAGCGTGAGCGAGCGCCTAATGCGCTCCGGCGTCTCAGCGGCAGATAATTGAAAGGCGAGATCGAGCACCCCGGCCCCCACTTCGTCGCGGCACTGCCGGACCTGCTTGATGACGGTATCCGGACTGCCAACGAACGTCGTCGGCAGGAGGCCCCCCACAAGCGCTTCCCTCGGGACCCCGGCGATGTTGCGAGAATCGTACTTCATGAGGGCGTCACGCACGCCCGGCCGCATCGGAAACGGCGGCTCCGCCTGCTGTTCCCGAAGTTGCAACGCTTCTTGCGCTTCCGCGTCGCTGTCGGCCACGAGAATATTGGCGCGATAGATAATCTGCTCCGGCGTTGGCTCCCAGCCGTATAGCGCGCATTGCTCCCGATAGTAGCGGGTCACCGTGCTCATGACATCGAAGGGGCCAAAAGACACCCCGAGGCCGAGGTGATGGCGGGCAGCGAACTCACAGGACTCGCGGCTGGTGCCGAGGGAGTAGGTCGGCGGATACGGCTGCAGCAGCGGGCGCGGCCAGGCCGAAACCGTCCGGTACTGGAAATGACGGCCTTCCCAGCCGAATGGATACGGCTCAGTCCAGGCTTTCAGGACCAGCTCCATTCCTTCCGAGGTGCGCTCCCGCGCCTCCTCGGGCTTGACGCCATAGACGAGATACTCATTCGTCGTCCCCCGCAGCAACCCCACCACGAGGCGTCCTTGCGCCAGGTTGTCGAGCGTCGCCAACTCCTCCGCCACCCGCACCGGATTGTTCAGCGGGATAATGGGACCGAGGACGGCGATTTTCAGATCGGGCAGGTGGGCTGCCAGATGCGACGCCATCATGATAGGCGAGGGGCAGAGAATCCGGGCGGAGTAGTGATGCTCGGACACGCTCACCCAGTCGAAGCCGAGTTCCGCAACATACGCCACACGTTCGAGGACGTCCTCGAAGACCTGCCCACCCACCTCAGGCTCATACAACCCGGGCGGTAAAGGCCACTGCGACGGCATTTTCCGGTTCGCGACGTAGCGGACGGATTCAAAAAACGACATCTTCATGATGGCTCTCCTTCGCTGCTCCAAAGCCCCTCCAATCCCCTCGCGGGCCTCGTGAGTGTAAGTGTTGTCCGCCGCGCAGTCAATGGCTATCCGGTGTGGCCGGGCCACTCGCTCTTGTGCTCGGGCTATACTCGGCGCTATGCTCTTTGGCATCCGAGAGATTGGCAGACAGGATCCAGGCTGCGGAAGGAGGCAAGCAGTGGCGCAGATACATGAACCCACAGCGATGACAGTCCCGGACGACCTCTTCACCGAAGGGTACATTGAAGCGGACGGTTTTCGTATTCGCTACCAAGAAGCGGGACAGGGCGAGCCGCTGATCTGCCTGCACGGCGCGGGCGGGATGCGGCTTTCACCGTCCCATGCGCTGCTCGCCCAGCACTATCGGGTCATCGTCTTCGAGGCGCCGGGTTTTGGCCACTCGCCAGCCAATGAGCGATCGCAGTCCATGCCGGAACTCGCCCGCACCATGGCGCAGGCCGCGACGAACCTGGGTCTCGAACACGTCAACCTGATGGGCAACTCATTCGGCGGCACATTGGCGCTCTGGCTCGCTGTCGAGCAGCCCGAACGGGTGCGGGCTCTGGTCCTGGCAGCGCCAGCGGCGATTCGCCCCGAAGGCAGTGTGCGCCCCCAGGCGCTTTCACCCGAGGAACGGCGGGCCATGTTGTATGCTCATCCGGAACGTCAAGCGCCCGCACCGCCCCCAGACCCGGCGATTCTGGCGAAGCAAGAGGCCCTGGTCCAACGCCTCATGGGACCAGCGCGTGACGAAGCGTTGGAGAGCCGTATGTCAGGTTTGCACGTCCCCGTGCTGGTGCTGTTTGGCACCATGGACCGTATGATTCCCTCTGAAATGGGCCGCCTGTACTGTGAGAAGCTGCCCAATTGCCACCTCATTCTCGTATACGATGCGGGGCATGCCGTGGACGCCGACCGCCCTGAAGCATTCGTCTCTGTCGTCGGCGACTTTTTAGAGCATCATGAAGCCTTCCTGGTCAACCGGCAGAGCAGCTTGATCCATCCCTAGTGCTGCGCACCGCAGTTACAGTAACGGTATCGCAAGCCGTCTGAAGATGTTCTGTAAATTGTGCCCCATTTTACGTGAAGCGATACTTTGTTGGTTACAGCATGAACCTCACGCTTTACGCCGTCGTGGCCTTGATCAGCGCGGTATGCTCTGCCACCGCTACCGTGCTGATTCGACAGGGACTGCAAGACGCCAATGCGCAAACCGGATATTGGATTAACCTCGTTGTTGGCGTCAGCGGGTTGTGGATGGCGGCGCTCATTCTCACGCCTGACGATGCCTTGACAGGCCGGGCCCTACCCTTTTTCATCCTCTCGGGTCTGATTGGCACAGTGGGCGGCCGCTTGACGCGGTTTATTGCCATCGAGAAAGTCGGGGCTTCCGTGGCGGCCTCAATCAACAATCTCCATCCGTTTATCTCGACCGGCTTGGCGATTCTCTTGCTCGGGGAACGGGTGACCCTGCCCATCGTCGCGGGCACGTGTCTGATCGTGTTGGGCACGGTTCTCCTGTCTTTGAGCGGCCAGCAAGTGGGATTTCGGCCGTGGCATCTCATGTATCCCTTGCTCGCGGCCTCATGCTTCGGCGTCGTAGCAATTATCCGCAAGCTCGGCTTGAGTCAAACGGGCCCGCTCTTTGGCGCGGCTGTGAATATGACCACCGCGCTGATCGTCTTTACCGCCTTCTTGGTGCTCTCGGGCAACTCGCAGGTCATGCGGTGTCATGGCCGCAGCCTCTGGTATTTTATCGCCGCCGGCGTGACCGAAAATGCCGGCGTCTGTCTGCTGATGATCGCCTTGAGTCTGGGGCAGGTCAGCGTGGTATCGCCCCTGGCTGGAACGGTGCCGCTTTTCGTCCTGCCGATGACGTATGTCTTTCTGCGAGGGGTCGAGTCGCTGACGTGGCGTATTGTCGTCGGCGCTCTGCTGATCGTCAGTGGCGGCGTTTTGCTCACTGGGGCGCCAGGGCCAGGGCTGTAAAACTCGTTGACGCATTGAAAAAAGGCGGTTAATTTTTTCTATCCGCTCCGACCGAACCGCCCGTGGGCAATAATGGTTATGTCTGCCCGGGATGTCGGTTTCCTTTTAACGTTGAAGCGTATCTTGGTAACATCATGCAACTCACGGCATTGTCATTCGAAAACTATAGAGTATTTCCTGGCAAAGAAACCCTTGAATTACGCCCCCTGACCGTGCTCATTGGACGTAACAGCTCCGGTAAAAGTGTAATTACTCGACTACCGCTCCTACTTGCCCAAGCATTGTCAGACCGTGCGGAGAGTCCACTTGGTCTACGGTTTCAGGAATTCGATTTCGGCGAATCATTTGTGGATCTCATCCACAATCGTGTTCCTCATGGGGCGGTGAGTGTCGGCGCCAGCTTCCGTGAAGATACGGGAGAAACGGCTGAATTTAGGGTCAAAATACAACACTTTGACGAGTATAAACTGCAGCATATTACTCATTTTGAGGCATTGAAGAATAATGATCCAATCGTCACCCTAAATTGGGTAGGTCATGATCCGCTCGTAGATACACACAAGTATTACTGTGAGGCAATCAGTGGAGATTGCGAAGCTTCTTTTCATGGACTTTTTCCTCATACAATCCAGGCCTCACGAGACTATAGAGAATCAGTATCTGGCCAAATAACCACTCTGAATGACCTTTTCAGATTCGGGGAATTCGAATTTGGAGCTAGTCAACTCCGAAATCGCTTGGCGACAACGATGGGGGAGATGACTTACCTTGGCCCTTTTCGGAGAGCGCCTGACAGAAGCTATCGTTTCCCGGGGAGTAGTGTTCGTAGTGTAGGCTTTAGTGGGAATAGGGCTCCCGAATTGCTTGGCGATGATTTCTTACGTCGAGGACGCGATGTCTTTGGGGCTGCAAGCTACTGGATAGCTGAATATCTGGGTGGCTGGTCACTTGATCTTGTGCAACACGGAGACCGATTCTCCTTGGTGCTCCGGCACCCGGACAACCCTTCGGTAGAAGTCAATATCGTCGATGTCGGTACAGGTATAGCCCAGGTATTGCCGCTGGTAGTACAGCGGCAGTTTGATAGTGTCCATAGCACTTCGGGCCGTATTGAGATCGTTGAGCAACCCGAGTTGCATCTTCATCCTGGGGCTCATGGGGATCTAGCGGATCTCTACGTGAATGCCGTCAAAGACCATCGTGGGCAGTTCATTATAGAGACGCATTCGGAAAATTTTCTGCTGCGTATACGGCGGCGCATTGCAGAGAGACGTCTCGGTCCTGATGCGGTGATCATTTACTGGATTGATGATGAGACTGAAGCGGGGCGCCGGATACTGCCTATTCATATTCACTCTGATGGTGAAGTGGACATGTGGCCAAAAGGTATCTTCTCCGAAGATTTTGATGAGGTGCATGCGATTCGCTTAGCCCAGAAGGAAGGACGTCAGTGAAAGTACGCTTTGCTGCCGACGTTCTAGAAAATGAAAGGGCCTGGCAGATTCTCGACCGAATCGTAGATCATTTTGTCGCTCAACGTCATCTCTGGGATATTGAAGAGCCAGATGCCATCATTGAGAGTTCTTGGATCCAGACCGATCTCGGTGGTCGTGCTGGTCGTGCCAATCTTGAGGCTTGCCAAAAATGTTATACGGATACCATCTACTCCTCTCAGCAAACTCGCATACATGCGATCACCCTGATCGTTACGTATCAAGGTCACACGCCTTGTGAGCTCACACCAGATGACGTACAACAAGCTCTTCATGCACCTGCTTATGTTGTGGTTGAAAATGCAGAGAGTGACGGGGCATTTTTGGATGCCATGATGTTCGCATTTAGTCGTCGTGCTCTTATAGACGCTCAAACGGAGAGATGGTTGCGAATCGACCACGCTGGTGGGGCAGATGAAATTCCGAAAGCCGTTGACCGAATTCGTGCTGGGACAATAGGACCATTACGTGTATTTGTCTTATGCGATAGTGATCGTTTATTCGCGGGTGACAAGACAAAAACAATGAGCATCATCGAAGAATATTGTCGAACCAGTCATGTCAAGTATGCCATTCTAACAAAACGGGAAATGGAAAATTATTTGCCAATTAGCGCACTGGAGAAAGTACCGCAGCAGCGACAAAATACCTATACAGCTTTTCTCAACTTGACACAAATCCAACGCGATTTCTATGATATGAAACTCGGGTTTCAACGAAATCACAACGGTCATGCAGAGATCTCGCCTGAGCAACAAGACCTCTTCCAACATGTTCCGCCTTCAGTTCGAGACGCGCTGTGTGGCGGTTTCGGCAGAAATGTGTGGGAGTACTACAAGTCGGCTCGTAGCAATATAACGCAGGAGGCGATACGCCTTACATGTCCGAACGACCCAGGAGAAATTGAACGCATACTCGATGACATCGAGTCAATTCTCTAAAAGGATCAACTTATCATGACTGCCACTGACACGCCCATTGTCAAGCCGGAAGTCGTCTTCATGGAAGAACTCTTAGATGAGCTTCATTCGGGCAAGCTCCGTATCCCACGATTCCAACGTCCTTTTGTCTGGAAGCCTTCGGAAATGCTGGAGTTATTTGACAGCCTTTATCAAGGCTATCCTATCGGCAGCCTCTTGTTTTGGGAGTCGTCCGAGCCTTTGGAAAGCCATGAGTACATCGGGCCCATAAGGGTGCCGAGCCCTCCTCAACCCCTGACCTATATTTTGGATGGACAGCAACGCTTGACAACGATTTTTGTCGTGCTCCGCATATTGAAAGAAACGCCAAAGGGGCCTAATCAGAGTGCATGGCGTTGGTGGATTTGGTTTGACCTTAAAAAGCGAGAATTTATTCATATTAATCGAGCAGATCAAAACGAGCCCGAGCCATGGCTTTTACCGCTGCGGAGCGTGCTCAGGACGGTTGATTTTCTCGCCGAAGCCCGACGTTTGGAAGACCAATGCCCGGATGAGGCCCCACAATTGATCGCCGAAGCTGAAAGCCTCGCCCAAAAACTGAAAAATTATAGAGTTGCCATTATACGTATTCAGGGAGGCAGTCTGGATCAGGCCGTACAGATTTTCTCTCGACTGAACTCCCTCGGGCAACGCGTCACGCCGGATCAAATGGTATCGGCGCTCACCTATCGCGAGTCTGAGGGCGCACAATCCCTCGCCAACCATATCGATGAGATCTTGGAACGTTTAGCTGATTACCATTTCGGTGGTGTCAGGCGTATGACCGTATTTCGGGCGATTTTAGCCGTCGCCGATAAAGACGTGAATCGAAGTGACTGGGAAGAAATCGCAAGAAGCATAGAGGATGATTTTCCTCAGGCTGCTAAAGCGGCAGGTGAAGCTCTATGTCTCGCGACGCGCTTTCTGTATGAACAACTTGGTGTCCCCGGAGATCGACTACTTCCATATAACAATCAACTGTTGTTACTGAGCGCTTTTTTCCATCGCTGCCCTGCTCCACAGCCACGACAGGAGAAATATCTGAGGCAATGGTTTTGGCTTTCTTCCATCTCAAGTTGGTTAGCATCCGTGAATCCAACACAGTTAAATCAAGCATTGCAGGAAATGCGTGATTTTGCCACTGATGCTTCACAAGGATTGCAACTCCAATTACTAAAAGCTCTTGTTCGCCCATTTCCAGAAACGTATGATTCTCGTAGTGCACGGGTTCGTACTCTACTTATTTTCATGCTTTCTCTGCAGCCCTTAGATCCGGAGACGGGCCAGCCTATTGAGACTAATCAAATTCTGCATGATCTTGAAAAACACGTCTTAGCGAGAGTATTCTCTCGCCATTCCCAGAAGCAGATTATGTCCCACCCTGTAAATCGTCTCCTCCTTAATCGGCTTGCGGGGAAGTCCGTCAGAAACCGGCTCTGCTCCCTACCAGAGGACAAACAGGAAAAGATTCTCCAAAGTCATGGAATATCTTTTAAAGCGTATAAGGCGCTACAACAAGGCGATGCCCACGGTTTTATTAACACACGGGCTCGACACTTAGCAGAGCTTGAGAGGAACTTTATGCATGACCTTGGTATTGAGCTGCCAAGTGACATCGGTTTTGCGGAGGCAGACATCGATACTGATGAGACCTAACCGGATGTCACAATAGGAGGATGCATAAGGCCCCTCGTCACATCTAGGAGGAGACGCCGCCTTTTACCATCCGTCCCATGCCCTCCTATAACGCAATGTTCAGCAACTTGCAGGCCGTATCGCCCAGGATCGCGGCCCACTCGGCATCGCTCAAGCTCGGCGTGTCGAGAATGTGCTCCACCGCCGTACTCGTCCACGGATAGGGATAATCGGTTCCCATGACGATCTGACTGGCGCCGCATTCCGCTACCAAATGTCGCAGCGCTTCAGAGGTAAAGACGATCGAGTCAAAATAGAGATCCCGTAAATACGCACTGGGGCGTTTCTTCAGCGGCGTCGGGCTACAGCGCTCGGGAAAGGTCAAACAGCCGTGATCCGACCGGGCGCTGTACGACGGCAAGTAGCCGCCGCCATGGGCGGCGCAAAGTTTGAGCCCGGGAAATCGATCCAGCGTGCCCTCGAAAATCAGATGCGAAAGGGCGATGGTGGTTTCGAGCGGATTGCCGATGACGTTGGTCAACAAGCCGTTGCCCTGAAGCCGCTTGTCGAGATCCGGAACGCCCTGGGGGTGCAGGAATACCAAGACCCCAAGTTCCTCGGCCTTGGCCCAGAACGGGTGAAATTTAGGATCGGAAAGCTCTTTGCCATTGACGCTCCCGCCGACGGAGACGCCGCGTAGCCCCAGGCGTTTGATGCCATCTTCTAACTGCTGTGCCGCCAGGTCGGGATACTGCAACGCGACCGTGGCAAAGGCCACAAAGCGCTCGGGCTGTGCGGCGCAGAGCTCAGCCAGTTTTTCGTTCTGGACCGCGATGATTTGCTGCCCCAGGTCGCGCTCCACTGAGTACCAGTAGGGATTGATGCTCAGCGCCTCGACATCAATGCCCTGGGCATCCATCTGCCGCAAGCGCTCCGGGCCAATCAGCAAGGCTTCGGGCGAGACCTCGCTCCCCATCAAGGCCATGGCTTCGGGCACGGCACAATGCGCATGGACGTCGACGGTTTTGACCTGGCGGCCGTTCAGGATCAGCCGGCGGCGGGGCGCCGCGGCGCCGGACGGCGGTACGGGCTCGGCAGCATCCGCGATGCGACAGCCGACAAAAACGACGTCATCAGTCATCTACGGGTTCCTCCGGGTGTGGTTTCGTGTTAGGGTTACGCTGTCCATTGGGCTTCGATACGGAGAGCCCAGGGGTTGAGGATACCATAGAAGATAGGCTCACGAGCGGTTGAAAATGACGAAAGGACATCCCATGCCAAGCTTTGAACACAACGGCGCATCCATCTATTACGAAGAATTCGGCCAGGGATTCCCTCTCCTCACCTTTGCGCCGGCGGGCCTGCAGTCGGTCATCGACGTCTGGAATCAACCCTCCGCTCCCGTCAATCCGACCACCGAGTTCGCCGCCGACTTCCGGGTCATCGCCATGGATCAGCGCAACGCGGGCGGCCAGTCCCACGCGCCCATGACCGCCCAGGACGGCTGGCACACCTACGCGGCCGACCACATTGCCCTGCTCGACCACCTGGGTATCGAGCAGTGTCATCTGTACGGCCAGTGCATCGGTGGACCCTTCATCATGAGCTTGCTGCAAGCCCAGCCGTCGCGCATCGCATGCGCCGTGCTCGCCCAGCCCATCGGGCGAGTGGAAGAGCCATTGCCTCCCCGTACCGCTCGCTTCAACGCGTGGGCTGAGAGTCTGAAGAATCACCCCGAGGCCACCGAGCAAGTGCTGGATGCGTTCTACCAGAACCTCTACGGCGCTGGCTTTGCCTACAGCGTGGACCGCGCCTTCGTCTCGGGCTGCCAAACGCCGTGCCTGGTACTGGCGGGCAACGATGCGGCGCATCCCTACGCGATCGCTGAGGAGATGGCGCAGCTACTGCCCAACGCCGAGTTCATCGCGGAATGGAAGGAAGGCACGGCCCTGGCGTCGGCGACGGCGCGTATGAAGCAGTTCTTGGCGGACCACACACCCGTACGGGCATAGCCCCATCACCGAGCCATGGCGATCAGGAGAGGAGAAACACCATGCGAAACGGCATTCGGGTTTACGACACCGACACCCATGTCGTCGCCTCGGCCGAAGCCCTCGACCCCTACCTGGCATCGACCGTGAGGCAATTAGTTCCACACTTGGATGACTACCGCACGCTCATCCGCAGAAGTAGTTCCGGGGAAACGTTACAGCCACCCTATGCCCACCGCTATCAGATGGGTAGCGGGTTTGGTGCCGGCTGGGGCAGTGACGCGCCGCGCATGCTCGGGGAGGCCGAGCCCCAGGCCAACGTGGAACGGCGGCCGCAAAAGTTCATGGGCACGAAATGGCCAGCCCGAGACGCCGACTGGGTGGCGGCAAACCGCATCCGCGACATGGATGAAGAGGGCGTCGACGTCCAGGTTATGGTGCCCACCGTGCCCTGGGGCCACGACAATCCGGCAGTGGAAATCGAGTTCATGCGGGCCAACCACCGATTTCTGGACGATTTCTGTAGCGCCTATCCGCATCGTCTGAAGGCGCTCTTGGTCATCAATGCCAAATTTATCAAAGAATCGGTCGACGAGATCAGGACCTGGGGCCACTCCGGTTGGGCCGTCGGCGTCTGGTTGAACCTCCCCCTGGACTTTCCCCTCGATCATCCCGACCTCCATCCCATCTGGACTGCGATTGAGCAAGAGGGCCTGTGTCTGGTGCACCACAGCTTTTCCGGCGGCTACCCCGGCTACCGCGACACGTGGAGCAACCCGTTTATTGGCCCACCGCCTCGCACCCGTGGGGCGCCATGCGGGCCATGGCCGCCTTCTTCGGGGCGGGGCTAATGGATCGCTATCCTTCACTTCGCTTCGCCATTTTGGAGTCGGGCTTTGGCTGGCTACCGTTCTGGGCCATGCGCATGCAAGATCAGGTGGGCTACATGGGCTATGTGCCGGAGCTGCGCCACACCATGATGGAGTACATGTCAGGCGGCCGGTTTTTCGCCTCCATTGTGTTGCATGAAGGCCCCGAGATGATCAAAATGGTGTCCGGTTTCTTGGGCGATCATGTGCTGATGTTCAGTACGGACTACCCGCACGCCGAGACCCGCTTCCCGGACTCGGTGGATTTGGTTTTGGGTTGGAAGCAGCTCGACGACGCGCTCTTGCCCCAGATCATGTGGGATAACGCCGTGCGCTGCTTCGGGGAGCCCTGATAACGACCGGGTATTAACAATTCCGATCCGTCCGGAAAAAGGGAGCTTGCAGGCATTACGGCTCATCATCGCCGAAGAGCCCTTGGAGCAGCGGCCCCACTTCGGCTATATACGTTCGAGCGGCGAGGGCATATTCGCGGCGTCCGGAGCGAATCTCCTGTAGATCCTCCAAGGCTTGCTGCTTCGCGTTTGGGTCCGGATTGTGTATGATCGTATCGAGTAGCGCCTCCACATCGTTGATGGCCTGTTTGCGCTTCTCCGGCAGACGATCACGGAGGTTCAGGCCGAAAATCCGGATGCACATCGCGCCGCGCTCCGACAGGTTCTGCATCAAACCGGTCGCTGTATCGACCATGAGATGATCCGCTGGCTCTTCCTCGATAGGATGGATCAACAAGGGGTGTTCAGCCGCGATCTCGTCGTCCTTGACGGCATAGGCGCCAAGAATGGGAAACCGACTGTGCTTGCCCAGCTTTTGCCCATCAATCACGCTGGGTTGGTTGCAGTCCGTGCACGACGGCAACAAGTTGCGCCAGTGATAGGCAAGCCAATAATAGCCCGGGTGATCCGCTTGGGTACCGTCGGCGAGCGTCATGCGAATGGAATGATCGTCCTCGTCCGTCACGCCCTGCTTCGGGCGAAAGTGCTCCATATTGCCATGTTGAAAGTCGGTGATGTAACATTCGCAATAGGCGCACTTTCCATGGAACGGGCCCAATTTGTGAAAATAGACCTCGTCTTTAATACTCTTGCGCCGATACAAGGACTTAATATCCGCATCTACCCCGTTTTCAATCGCCTCGATCAGGGCGTCCGTCTCTCTCTTGCAGTCGGTGCGCCATCGCCGCCATTTGCGCGTCTGCGGTTCGTTGAAGTCAATGTGGATCATGCCTCGGCATCCGGCGAAAAAAGATCGCGAAGCTGCTGTTTCATCTGCTCAGTAAGCGGCTCGGAGGGCTTCTGTTGCAGTCGTTTTTCCAAGACCTCGGACACCGCCGCTTCAATCTCTCGCTCGTATTCGGTTTCGCCGAACGACAGGGATTTTCCGAGGCGTTGCCGTAGCATCTCAAACTTCCTGGCGTCGCGTTCTGCGGGGTCCTGCCGCAAGAGGTCGAGATACTCGTCCACATCTGTGGCGCTACCGGGGCTTCGAGTCGTCACGAGCCCAAACGCCTCCGAGGCGAGCCATTGGTCGGCGCGGAGACCTTGGAACTGAGACCGATCCAGGCGAGCCGCCGTGACCGCGTTGGTCTCGCTCCGATCTAGCCGGAAGAGTGTAGCGGATGGCATATCAGCAATGCCGGAAGCCGTTAAGGGCGTGTGTGTGGTGGCAAAAATCTGGGTGTGCGGAAACTGCTGACGGAGTCTCTGCACAATGAGGCGCTGCCAACGCGGATGCAGATGTTGCTCCAGTTCGTCAATCATCAGGATACCGCCAATCTCGTGGGCCTCGCCAAATCGTTCGGCCAGGAGAGCCCGCCCAATGAGATCGAGAATCCACTGGCTTGTGGATCGATAGCCATCGCTCAATACCGATAGGGGCAGCGTCCCCCACGGACCTCGCACCGCCAATCCATCTTGGCGTGTCACGATTTCGTCGTCCGGCGCATCGAGCATCAGCATGCGTAAGAGCTTTGCCTCCAGCTGGTAACGCATCTCAGTCGGTTGTCGCAAAAACACAACCTCCGGGTTCATCAATGATGCCTGAGAGTCGAACAATGTCGCAACGGCCTCACGCACAAGGTACGAGTCGTGACTCGAAAAGGCTTGGCCGGTCCGCTGCGTACCATAGGCGCAGACGAAGACGTCCTTCCACGGAAACGCCTCTTTGGGGCTTGTCGTTTGCCGGAGCTGTTCAGAGCCGGACGCGGTACGGTGAATGGTCGTTTGGATGCTAGCTCTTTGGCCCGATATCCGGCCGCGCAGCGTTAATGTAATCGTCGCTGCCTCCGCGCCGACGCGGATAAAATCGCCCGGCACCTCTACCATGAGCGATGACGCATCGCGTTCATAGCAGAGCCCCAGAGCGAGACAGCGCAGCAACGTGCTCTTTCCCGCCGCATTATCGCCAAGGAGCATATTCCACATGGCGGGTGCGCCACGTTCAGTGAAGGATAACGTCAGGTCCTGAAAGCAGCGAATGTTTTTGAGCTCAAGGCGCTCGACGTAAAGCGATTCCGCCTCTACCGTCAGCGCAAGTTCCATTTGACGCTCAAGCCGCCTGTGTAAGACGTCCACGAGTTGATTGAAAGCAGCCTCATCATCTTCAAAATAATCAAACCAATATAGGTGCGTCAATTCCGAAGGAACAGGGCCACTCTCTAATCGAACCGGAATGATAGCGACAGGTTTGGTCTGATTGGGGTCATGCAGCTGCTCAAGCGCATACTGGAGTTCGCGATTCTGATTCTCAAGCGTGTAGGGTGCGTTTGACAAGGCGAGCACAAAGTCCGCATCGCGTAGCACACGCCGGCTCGCGCGTTGCCAATCGTCGCCCGGCAGCAGGTCGCGCCTGTCCATCCACGGCTCGAAGCCGGCCGAAACGAGCTGGTCATACAGACGTACCGCTCGCTCTTCAGCTACGCTTGGATAACTCAAGTAAATTCTGATTCCGGAGGCCATCAGATATCCTCGACTGCTCCTTGTCGTGCGACAACGCCATATTGATCAGAACAGCATGGAGCCCTCCCAAATCCGCCAACGCTCTAGGCGCAATAGGGAACCCAGCGGAGAGCTTGAAAGCAATGCTTACAGGCAACATCGGTAGCTTCTGCCCTCTTGTCCTTATTGATAGTGCGGCATGACATCGCGAATAAACAGCTCGATCGAGCGCGCCGCGATGGCCTCCGGCATGTTGCCAAAATGAAACGCACACACGAAGTAATTCGCGCCCGTACTCATGTATTCATCGAGATAGCCACGAATGGTGGGCGGCGTACTGGCAACCACCCGGAAGGACGCGGAGCTGGCTTGCTCTGCCACGTGGCCGGGCTCTTCCCGGCGCTGACGGCGTTCTGCAGGCAATTCGGTTGTCGCTTGATACACCGCCCCCGCTTCTCGATCGGGGAGGCCAAGCGGCCGCGAGTTTAAACCGGCCCCCAGAAATTGCTTCAAGCCTCGCCGCTCGGCCTCCAAGCGCCGCGGCGTCGTCAGATTCCAGAGATATTCCTCCCAGGCCGGCCGAGCCGCTTGCACGGCTTCTTCCTCGGTGTCGGCAATGACCATATGGGTCACCAGGCCGATCAGCGGGTCAGCGCCCTGTAGCGTCTTCGCGCCCTGACCTTGATGCTCGTCCCACAGGCGTCGATACCGCTGCACGTTCGCTTCAAAGCCGTCCAAATTGCCGACAATCACACTGTGCATGCCCTCTTGGGCGGCAATTTCGACATTGCGCATATACCACATCGGGGGGAAGGGCTGTTGCTTGGGACGCAATCGCATGGGCAAATCGTCAAACTGATAGAATTCGCCCTCGTAAGTTAAGGTGTCGTGACGCAGCCCGTGTCGGACAATGTCCAAGGTCTCGGTGTATTTTGCAAAATTGCGCTCAACGTCCCAATCACTGCCCCAGAAATAGGCTTCGAGCACACCGCCTCGGCCCACCCCCACTTCGAGACGCCCGTCACTTAAATGGTCCAGCATGCAAATTTCCTCGATGAGGCGCAACGGATGATGCAATGGTAGCACATAGATACACGGGCACAGTTTGATCTGACGGGTGCTCCGCGAGGCGGCCGCAAGGAAAACATTTTGCGATGGCGCCAGGCTGTGCACAGCGGGTGTGTGGTGCTCGGCCAGATGGTAGGCATAAAACCCTGCGTCATCAAACCGTTCAACCTGCGACAGGCGATCGTGATAAATCTGGCCCAGATCTTGCCCCGGGATGGGCTCGATATGATCGAAAACGCCGAATTTCATTCCCGTGTCATGACCCTTCGATGTCATGGACGATCCGTACGGTCACCGCGAGATCACGTGGTTAACCGCGCAACGCAGCGGTTGCGGCCCGATCGACCGTCATATCCTCACGAATGCTCACACCATATTGCTCCCGTGCGTCATCCATGCTGACGAACCCATCGAGCACATCCGCCAACACGCGCTTGGGATCGCGCTTTTTGGGATCGCCATAGCCACCGCCGGCCGGGCCGACGACGAGAAACGTATCGCCTTTATGGACCGCTTCGTAGGACATTTTCGACGGCATGGCGCGCTCGGTCCCGTCCGCTTGACGCAGCGTCAGGCTGGCCGTTTCGCCATCCGCGCCGTCAGCAAATCCCCACGGTTTATAGGCATGACCCTCGCCCTCGATGGACGCACCGCCCGCTTCTAGATAGGTAAACTCACGGATAGATCCGAGACCGCCACGCCACTGCCCGGCGGTGCAAGCGTTGGTACGCAGTTCATAACGATCGATGCGAAGCGGCAGATGCGATTCCAAATCCTCGATGGGATTGTTGCGGGTGTTGGCGTACAGCGTATCGATCGCATCCATGCCGTCGAGGCCATGACGGCCACCGTAGGCGCCTTCGAAGATCTCCATGTGCACCCAATGGGTTGCGTCGTTGAGGCCGGAAAACGCGATGACGCGCAGATTGCCGATTCCGGCCGAGACTTTGTCCGGCACCACTTGCGAGAGCGCTTTCATCACCGTATCCGCAAGCTGGTTGCCCGGGCAAAAACGGGCGATGGTCGGGGCGGGAAAGATCGGGTTGGCGAGCGTGCCTTTGGGCACGACGAGATGAATCGGCCGGGTCAGCCCCGAGTTTTGCGGGATGTGACCATAGACATCGGAATCCAGAAGAATCGAGCGAATCGTGAGCCAGATGACGATATCGACCGTTCCCTGCAGCGGCATGTTAATGGGTTTATCGTCAATCTGTTTCGACGTACCGGTGAGATCGACCGTCATGTCGCTGCCGCGAATCTTCAACGTCACCGTCAGGGGCAGATGTTTCTTGGCGGGATCCGGGTCGTCCAGATAACCGTCGAGATACGTCGTGGCGGTATAGTCGCCGTCCGGCAGCTCAGAAATGGCTGTGCGCATCAACCGTTCAGAGTAATCCAGCAAGTCGGCATAGGCGTTTTGCACGGTTTCCAAGCCGTAGCGCTCGATCAATTCCACATAGCGCTGCGCGCCAATGCGGCAGGCCGCGACCTGCGCCTCCATATCGCCGACCACCAGTTTCGAGGTGCGGATATTATCCTGCAGCATCTGCCATACCGGCTCGATCTTGAGACCGCGCTGATAGACCTTGATGGCTTTGAACTGCAGGCCCTCGGCGTAGGCGTCCATGGCATCCACAATGCCGCACGAACCCGGACTCAAAGCGCCGATATCGAGATGGTGGGCCGCGGTGACGGCAAATCCGACCAATTGCTCCTGATAAAAGACGGGCACCACAAAACCGACATCGGGACCATGGCTGGCCCCACCGTAGGGGTCGTTATGCAGAATCACGTCGCCCGGTTCGATGTGGTCGCCGCGCTCTTCCATTTGCTTCATGATGCCGCGCACATAACCGGGAAGCGGACCGGATTGCAACGGCGTCGACTGCATGGACTCGCAGAGCTGATGGCCGTTGGCGTCGATAATGGCGGCACCAACGGCCTCACTCTCCCGGATAATGCTGGAGTAGGACATGCGCATGAGCTTATAACCCATCTCGATCGCGATATTCTCTAAGGCGCCCCGAATAACACTGGCCGTGACCGGGTCGACCCGGGTCGCGGTTGCATTGGCGTTGACACTCGATAGGGTCATGTCAGCTCTCCAGAGTGATCATCAGATTACCGTCGGTATGGGCGATGAGCCGGCATTCCGGCGGCACAACCGTCGTCGTATCGGTTTGTAAGATAATGGCAGGCCCATGGATCGCTTGCTGCAGCGGCAATTTTTCGCGGGCATAAAACGGCGTCTCATAGCTTTCGAGTGCGCCACCGACGCGAAACAGGCACCGGCCGGTTTTCACCAACGCCTCGTCCAGGCGACGGCCGCCAGTGACGGCGGGCGGACCGATCTTCGGCATCACCCCGATGCCGGTCAGCCGCACGTTGACGATCTCGATTGGATTGTCCGGGAACACATGGCCGTACTCTTCTTCGTATACGACATCGAAGGCACGCCAAACCTGCCCGATTGAGTTGGCGTCCATCTCGCCCGGTGGCAGGTTGACCCGCAGCTCATAGCCCTGGCCCACATAGCGCAGATCGCCAGCGCGGATGAATTTGATATCCTGCGTCTCGATGCCAGCGGCGGTTAATTGCTCGTGCAACTCCGCCTCCATGCCAGCCAGATCGGCGTTGAGCTTGTCGAAGTCAATATGGCCCTGCACTTGAAACTCGGTCTTGATCAAATCGTATTTGAGATCGGTTGTCAACAGACCGACGGCACTGGTAATACCCGGATACGGGGGCACGATGATTTCCGGAATGCCGAGCTGGGCCGCGACTTCAGCGCCGTGCAACGGGCCAGCGCCGCCGAATGCCACCAGACTGAAATCGCGCGGATCGATGCCTTTTTGCACCGTACGCGAGCGGATCGCATTGGCCATATTGGCGTTGAGAATGGTGAGTACACCTTCGGCGGCTTGTTCGACATCCAAATCCAATTGGGCGGCCAACTCGCGGATCACCTGGTGCGCCGAGGCGGTATGCAATGGCATCAGACCACCCAAAAAGTTATCCGGATCGAGCCGACCCAAGACGACATTGGCATCGGTGACAGTCGGTTCGGTGCCCCCGCGGCGATAGGCGGCTGGACCCGGTACCGCACCGGCCGAACGGGGACCCACCTTGAACGCACCGCCATGATCGACAAACGCAATGGAGCCGCCACCCGCACCGATGGTGTGAATGTCCATCATCGTCACCATGAGTGGATAGCCGGCAATCCAGGTATCGCGTGCCGTGGCCTCCGCATACGTGCCGTCGCGGACGATGCCGATATCCGCCGATGTCCCGCCGACATCGAATGTGATCAGATTGTGGCGCTCGCTTAATGCGCCCGTCCACAAGCCGCCGAGGACACCGGCGGCCGGCCCAGATAACACCGTCAGAATCGGTTTTTCCAACACCAGGCGAGCCGTGGCGACCCCACCGTTCGATCCCATAATATGTAAATCGCCGCCTACGCCCTGATGTTTCAGCTCGCTTTCCAGTTTGTTGACATAGCTGGCGACTTTGGGCCCAATGTAGGCGTTCATGGTCGCGGTGGTGAAGCGCTCGAACTCGCGGAACTGCGGCGACACCGAGGCCGAGGTGGTGACAAAGGCTTGCGGGAATTCCTCGCGGATAATTTCGGCGGCACGCTCCTCATGACTGGGGTCGATGTAGGAAAACAGAAAACAGACCGCGACCGCGTCGACGCCAGCCGCTTTCAGCTCGCGGGCAGCCTGGCGCACCTCGTCTTCGTCGAGCGGCGTCAAGACCGCTCCCGAGGGTGGGATGCGCGGTTCACGCACCGTTTTACGATGGCGCCGCTTCACCAGTACCCGGTCTTGCCAGGGGACTTCCTGTTGAATGGAATAATGCTGCGGGCGTTGATGTCGGCCGATGTGCACAATATCTCGATAACCGGCACTGGTGACCATGCCAGCGACGGTGCCGTTTTGCTCTAAGACCGCGTTGGTGGCGATGGTCGTGCCATGCAAGACATGATCGATATGGTTCTGATCCATACCGTAAGCGCGACAAATCTCGACAATCCCTTGCAGCACCCCTGCGGACGGATCTTGCGGTGTGGTCGGCACCTTGTGAATATGGGTTTGCTGGCTGTCCGTATCCGTTAACACCACATCGGTGAACGTTCCACCGACGTCGACGCCAATGAGCTTCATCGAGTTTGTCCCCCGCGTGAAGGCGATTCCCGGCAGCGCAAGCTGCCTCACCCAGATCCTCCGAGAAGCCTCGTCATTGACGGCGGGGAGGTCAGGAGGTTGCCGCGTAGCGTCAAGGTCTTCAGCGCACGACTTAGTCAAGTATAAAAGTTAGTGCACAACCGTGCAGTTGATGCTAGAGTCCTTCTTGTGATGTTGGTCCTCTGCGATGGAGGCGAGCTATCGTCCTTATACCCAGTTATTTGGGACGGGCTGGAGGCCAGCCCAGAGTCTGAAACCGATCGACGTAGAAGCATCGGTGGACACCCAAAAGCCTCTCTTCGAAGAGACCCAGGTGCGCGGGTCCTGGGAATCCCTTTCCTTTAGGGAAAGGAGGCAGTCAAGGAGTAGGTACTATAAAATACATTTTCCCGCTCGTCCAACCTTAGTGGTCCGTCAAATAAGTTTTTTGACATTCTGGTAATGACGCTCAAGTTTGGACCGGGCTTTCGTCTGGGTAAACTGC
>CBCXVS010000125.1:0-20102 GCA_965178525.1 uncultured bacterium
AAAATGAAATCCCATTCAACGCCGATCAAGACTATTACAACCCGTATGCCCTGAATCTGGTGGAAACGCAGAGCCTCGAGGCAGCGGCACAGATGTATATCTGCGAAGAAAAGGTCGAGCGGATTTTTCTGGTGGATGGAAAAGACTACCGAGGACGCCGAGTACAGCAAGGCGAAAAGCGTTTGGTTGCGCTCCATGGCGTGGCGACGCGAACGCCGTTTGATAAGCGTATTGCCGAGGCGCGGGGTGGGCTGGTGACGGTGGCGTCGACGAGACAATATCCGAATCAAACGCCGCAGTTTATCGTTGGCCTCAAACAGTGGAATGACCAAAACGGGGTGGTCGTCGTCGGGATGCTGGCCTCGCTTTTTGAAGCGAGTCAACGGATCGACAAAAGCCATCGCGACGTCAAAGCCAACCGCATGGAGCCCAAATCGGACCACGATGATCGCTGGCGAGCGGCGCAGTACGTCCATGAGCTTTTCGACACGGAAAGTCCGGACGCGTGGTATGCCTACTACGCGGGCGCTGAGGTGGAAGTCAAAGGGGGTCTGGTCAAACGGGGACAGACGGTAGAGGTCGGTGGGGCGATGGTGGGCAATCTGCAACGGAACCTCTCGTTCTTTGGGCTTGGGGAATCCGGCCTCGATCGGGGCAAAGGGGTCTACAGTCGTTTTACCCAGCTGGCTCAACAATATTATCCTGACGCCGCGAAGGCATCCCCCGCGTGGGCGGAGGTCTTCAACAAGGGTTATGTGCAGGACGTGCTGCAACAATTTCCGGAGCTGGCGCAGGCGGACCCCACGCTTCCGACCTTTGCGGTGGGCAAACAAGAACCGCAGGAATGGACCTACAGCATTGCCTTTTCAGTGGGCGAGGAGGCGTTTCCCCGCGAGAGCAAAATGGTCTTAGACAACAGATGTGAACAAATTATCCGGATGGGCGATGCGCGCCTTGAAATCCACGGTTATACCGATTCTTTTGGTTCTGAGGAAAGCAACTTGGAACTCTCTCAGCGTCGGGGCGAGACGGTATATAATTGGTTGAAGGACAAACTTGGCGACGCTTTTCCCACCCAGGTACGCGTGATTCCACATGGGGAGAGTGCGCTGTTGGTTCAAGATCAGGTTCAAGGCCAGTATGTCGAGGCGTTGAGGGCGCGGAATCGTCGTGTGGTGCTGAAAATTTTCCCGCTGTAAGGACATAGGCAAAATTACCTGTATATTTTTCCGCCGGAAAAAGGTATAACCATAACGATGCCTGGGTATTTTAACGCGTCATGTCAAGTAAATTTTCGTGAGGAGTCGTAACCTGCCAAACCGCAACCTATATCCATGGTTCGTTCGTAGATTCGACATATCATCATGAACCCGAGTCGCTTCAGGAGATCAACATGGCAGATCGCGCCACACAATCCGATACCCATATTGACCAGATGCGCGAGTTGATGTTTGGCCCGCAGATTCGAGAATTCCGTTATCGACTCGAACAGCTTGAATCGACTCTGGCGCTTTTTCAAGAAGGTAGCCGAAAGCGTGTCGATGAACTCAATGATAACATCCTCAGCGAGTTGCATACGGCGGTGTCGTCCTCGGACAAGAAAATCAGAGGACTCGATGCGAAGACGGGTGAAGAGCGAGCGGATCTGCGTGCGCAGGTGGAACAACTTGATGAGAACGTCACCGCCCGGCTCGATAAACTTGAGACCGAATTGACAACCTTTCAAGAAGAGAGTCGCAAGCGCTTCGACACGCTCCATGAAAATCTCACCAGTTCGCTGAACGGAGCCATTGAGGCTTCAGATAAGCGGATGCAAGCCATCGCATCGAAAGTGCAAAACGAGGAAGCTGACCTGCGTAAGCAAGCCCGACGCACAGAGGAAAAGTTGGAAGTTCGTTTCCAATCGCTCAACGAAGAACTCGAGTCGAATGCCGCCCATATACGCAACGAACTGGTACAAATCAGAAAAGGGGTGAAAGACGAGCTGCAGGGGCTGAGCATGAAACTCTCCGAGGAACTCAATAAGCGTTTTCGTGAGGTGCGGGACTCAAAAGTGTCGAAGGATGACATTTCCGAGATTCTCTTCGAATTCGGGATGCGCATCAAAGGGATGGATTTTGTCAGTGATGTGCCGCAACTTCCGGCCGCTCGGGAGGCTAGCGACGACTAGTCCGAAGTTCCTCCCGTGATTCGGCGACAACTTGTTGAAATAAAAACTTAAAAGCCTGAAACGAATTGACCTTTGTTCCCATGTAAATCGCAAAATTTTCGCTCCTATTCTGCCACATGGGCTTGCCATCGTCTGCAAACGTATGACCATAAGCCATGTCGTTTCAGGAGGTTGGATTGTTCCCCTGTAAATGGACTTTTGAATTGGGCTAACCTGTTGATCTACTTAACCCTCCGCCTATTCTGCCAGGGGAACTTCGGTCTAGACTATGTTTATATTTCCTCTCAAACTCGAGTACCTGATCTTGATATGTAGCAATCTTTTTATCGATTTGTTCTAGTGCTAATGCTTTGATGGCCGAGGCAACATCCTTATAGAGGCCAGATGTGACCATTACTTGAGCGACCTTTTCTAGTACATCTTATGCGGTCATTGGTTCCTCCTGTAACAGCTCACTACTCATGAGCTTACTGTCTTGAGACTCAAGAACAACATATGCGAACCTGCAAAGCATTTCTTTGATTCATAGGGGAACGGAAAATAAATCGGTCCCCTTTTTTGTTTTTCGCATTTTTCCTAGGTTAGACGATCTCCTACGGTCGATACGTTCACCCACTCATACCAACGCGCGATAGGAGGTTCTCGCGGAAATCTTCCCACTCGTGTGAGCTTTCATCAGTGATGCGATCAATGTGGTAGAATCGATCAGTTGATGGAGATTCTTGTTGGGCAATCCCCATATTCAGCTCCGTAACACCGACCATTGTCCAGCATTCAACATACCCTTCTTGCCTAGCCTTCTGGTGGCTTTTCTCGGCTTCACCGATCCGATTGTGAATATTAGAATTATCCCTTCCACCTTTGATTTCAATCGCTACAAGGTTTCGGGATCTTCCGGATGGCAGCTCTTCACGAATGCAGATATCGGGGTCACTCGCAAATTCAACCCGAACCCGACGACCTGCCGCATTTTCGAGCTCTAGCGCTCTTTCACCTGCTGTAACCACCGCCGGGGAAAGTATAGTACTTATGAGATGGAAAACCCTTCGAGTAGCGCGATCACCCAAAACATTGAGGGCGCCACCCCGTAACTGGGGTCCCAGTGTCAACAGAGTGAGTTCATGAACGGACTCATGGGAAAGCTCCCCAACACCCTTAACCAGCCGCTCTGCACTGTCACAGAGCATTTGGCAAAAACCGAGGAGGCGAGATGCGTTTGATTGGGACAGACGACGACCCTCCTCCATTGGCTTGAAACGAGCGAAGCCATAATCACGGCCATAGAATTTTTTTTGCGAAAATCCAAGCAAAAGCCGATAGTACCCCGGCAAGGCCGGACGCTCTGTCAACACATATGGCATAGGAAAAACGATTTCTCCACGAAGGCCCCATCCCGCTACCTTTTGGAGTCCCGCAACGGAAACAAGCTCCACCAGCTCTCTGTCGATTCTAACGATCTCCAGATTCGCTACTGTAGAAAGTAAAGCCTCTAATAGATACGTCCTACGGACGTCCTGTAGCCGATGATAAAAAGTGATCTGCAGGTCAGGTTCAGGAACCCTGAATTCACTCACATCGCTACCCTCCGTCATGCGTGAACAGTAGCTGTTCGGTCTTCCGAATGCGCTCCACCGCCATCTTGACATACCCTAAATTCAGTTCGATACCAACATACTTCCTGTGCTGTTGCTCGCAAACAACGCCTACAGTTCCTGATCCGAAGAAGGGATCCAAGACCCAGTTTCCAGGTTGTGAACCTGCCAAGATACAGGGTTCAATAAGCTTAGGGGGGAAGGTCGCGAAGTGAACTCCCAAGAAAGGTTCAGTTGAGATAGACCAAAGAGTTCGGCGATTCCTACCATTGCTTTCACGGACACTCTGGAAATCATAATAATATCTCAAAGATTTAGAGAACAGGAAGATGTACTCATGGCACCTCGTTGGCCTGTCCTTAACGCTCTCCGGCATGCAGTTTGGCTTTTCCCAGATGATATCACTGCGAAGATACCAACCTGCCTGTTGCATAGCCAAGGCTAACCGCCAAGGTATTCCGATGAGGTCCTTTGGCTTTAGACCCTTTGGGGTCTTTGCACGATAAGGCATAGCTCGTACTGGGTTCTTTTTATCTGTCGCTCGGTAACCTCTGTTGCCGCTAGTATAGCTGTCTCCAATATTCAGCCAAAGCGTACCATCATCCGCCAACACGCGTCGAATCTGCTCGAACACATCGACCAGACGGCCAATATACTCTTCCGGGTCATCCTCGGCACCGATCTGCCCGTCGGCACTGTAGTCGCGCAACCCCCAATACGGAGGTGACGTGACACAGCATCGGAAGAAGTTCCTGGGGAGACGCCCAAGAAGTACTTCGGCATCTCCATGGAAAACCATGGATTCTGTGATACCAGTGCTGTAGCTCGCTTGCGATTCACAAACGAATTCCATACTCAAGTCCTTTTCTAGGCACTACTGTCAACATATCAACCGGCAACTCTATCAGGACGGGGGCTATAATGTCCTATGCCTAACGCTGTGCTTGACAGCATCTTGCTGTCGGCGCCGCGCGACAAGCCCTATGAGATTTGTGGCAAAAGAGCACAACCACGCGGTGATACATTCCCTGCCTGCACCGCGTCCCTCCGCATTCGCGGACTATACGGTGGGGATGCGTCGTGGGCAACCAGACATAATACATAACGGCATAGAGCCGTCACGCATAATTCCACTCGTGCACATTATCGAAGGGCACGTGGTAACAACCAGGCTTGGTACAGACCTCCAGCCCTGTGAGGTCACAAGCAGGGACAT
The DNA here is from genome assembly GCA_965178525.1 of uncultured bacterium. Classification (GTDB taxonomy): domain Bacteria; phylum Tectomicrobia; class Entotheonellia; order Entotheonellales; family Entotheonellaceae; genus CBCXVS01. Next base: position 4,979 of record CBCXVS010000125.1, read on the forward strand.
GCTCAAGGCCAAGGTGTGCCGGATGTGCTCCATCAGTTCCTGGGACAGCGGGGTATCGGTTGCATGTGGGCTCATACCGTCCTCCTGTCATACTCCAACCGGCGCCAACTGCTTGAGCGCTAAACATGTCCCACGGCCGTCTGCCGCTTGATCACCCGGGAAACCGGATGCACGCCTGAAGTCAAACGCGGAATCAGCGTTTTAAACACATCAGCCGTGATCCGCGCATCGCCCCGAGCCGTATGGCGGCCGCGAATGTCGACGTGACATAACGCCGCCACTTCTTCCAGTGTATAATGACCCCAGCGACCACTGACCGCGAGGTACAGCATCATCGTGTCCAACCAGGGATGTTGCAAGCGGCACAGGAACTGTTGCTGCAGCGTCTTATTGAGAAAGCGGATATCAAACGGCACATGGTGGCCGACGACGACACTAGTCCCAATGAACCGCACCACGTCGGGAAGCACGTCGGCAATGACGGGGGCGTCGGCGACGTCCGCATCGGTAATCTGATGGATGGCGGTGGATGCCGGCGGAATGGGCCGTTGGGGATTGATGAAGGTATTGAACTCCCGCCCGGTGGGCTCCAGTCCCTGCAACTCGATTAAGGAAATCGAGACCATTTCGTCACCCGCATAGGCTTGCAAGCCGGTCGTTTCGGTATCGATGACGACGAAACGCGTGCGGACCACCGGTGTCCGGATCAGGTGCTGCGTCTTGAGGTCTCGGAGACGGTCGTGCACGGCTCGCCGGCGAGGATCAGCCAACAGTATGTCAAACTGGCGCTGCCGCCAGAAACGGAGCCGCAGACTGGCGATGAAGTCCCCAAGGTTGTCGTTGCCTCGCATGCCGTCGTCTCCTGTTCAGAACGCTGCCCGCTTTAGCCGATAGGCTCACTCCAAATAGAACGTGGCGCCGAATGTCTCCTGCAGCCGGTCCTGTAAACGCTTCACGATCCGCATGGCCAGGCGCAGCTTGGCACGACTCTGCTCTGTCAAGGTTTTGGGGTCCAACAGCGTGTCAATCGGCAGGCCCGCACGGGCCTGGCCGATTTGATGCGCCAGTAGGTGATCGAGCAGCGCTTCATAGGCGTCGCTAACCGAGGTGCTGAACGCTTCGGGTAATGCGCCGGCGCGGACCAGCGCCTCCAAGCGATCGCTCGTATTGGGTGACGAGATGCCCGCCCGCAGCGCAAAGATGCGGGTGGCGTCGGCAATGAGCCGCATGCCATTGCGCTTCAGATCGATGTGCGCGCCCGAGGCATCGCGGGTGGTGGCGACGAGTTGGTGAAAAAACCCGAGGGCAGGCCGCCCTCTCGCATCATCTGCCGTCATCCGCTGCAGCCAGCGCGGATGGGCTTGCACCGTCGGCAAGACGTGACGCCACAAAGCGGCGGTGAGGGTGTCGTCCCCGTACAGGGTATCGAAGTCGAACATGGTCGTCGACCAGCGCGCCACCTCTTCGGTGGGGCGCTCAGCCAGTGCGGCAATGTGCGTTTGCCACGCGCTGAGGGTATGGCGATACACCGGGTTGCGGGCCATGACATGGCCGAGACAGAGCGGGTAGCCGATCTGATCCAGGTTCGCGTTTAGGCTCTGACTAAAATACGCAAACCAACGCTGTACCGCCGCGTGCTGCGACGCCGGCACATCGGCAATAATCAGGCCATTGTCCTGGTCGGGATTTAACAGCATCTCCTTGCGGCCGCCGGAGCCCATGATGATGACGGCAAATGGGGCTGGCGGGTGGCCATGGCCCTGTTGCTGCATCTCGTGCAGCGTCAGATCAATCGCCCGGCGCTGAATGGCGAGATGGGTTTCGCTCAAGAACCGCACCGCCGTACGGGCCCATTGATTCGCCTCCCGGATCTGTGCCGCCTCTTCTGCCAGCCGAGACCGCACCGCGGCCAGTTCGCCGAGGCTATTCGCCGCCGCGATATGGGGGGCCAATGTCCCGGGTGAGGCCATGAGCGTCCGCAAGATATCGGTTTGCGACACCACACCGAGGGGAACCTCCTGGTCGACCACGACCACGTATTTCGCTCCCTGGTGTTGTTGAATGTCTTGCACCTTCCACAGCGGTGTATCGGGCTCGACCGTCTGCGGCGGGCGGCAGGCCGTGTCGATGATGGGGTCGTGCGGCTGCGCCTCTTGCAGCAGCACTGCGTCGGCCAGGTCGGCCTGGGTCAGCATGCCCACGAGTTTGTGGTCATGGTCCGTGACGACCAGACTGCCAATATGGCGCTCACGCATCAGGATCAGGGCCTGCCGTAGCGGCATGTCCGGAGGGCAGGCGGCAACGGGAGCGGTCATGATGCCGCGCACGGGTTGCGCCAAGGCGCCACTGTTGACCTCATGCGTGGGGATAAGTTCGCGTAGCTTGTCCGCCATGAGGTGGTGCAGACAATTGCACAGAGACGGGTAGTCCAGCTCCAACTGGCCCAGGGACTCGGCGGCAATGCCCAAGAGGACGCAATCGGTGACCGCCTCGGCCGTGGCGTTCAAGGTGGTGCGGTCAAAATAACTCCCCAGGCCGAGCACGTCCCCCAGCTGCACGTCGCTTCCCTCACCGCCTTGCCAACGCTGGCGCATGCGCCCGGCATAAAGCAGGTAGACGACATTCCCAAACGCTTCGCCGGCTCGAAACAAAGTCGCACCCGCCTCGACATGATAGATGTCGGCCGCGGCCACCATCGCCTCCAAGATGGGCCGGTCCAATGCTTGTAAGCTTGGGTTCTGCGCCAACACCTCAATCGGGCTAGCCATGGCGGGCTGGGCTTCGGTCATGCAGTGTCATCCTTCAACGAGATAACACGCCACCCAATGATGCGGGGCGACTTCTTGCAACCCCGGCTCATCCCCGGAACATTGCGGCATGACAAAGGGACAGCGGGGATGAAAGTGGCAACCCGCAGGCGGATTGAGAGCGCTGGGCACTTCGCCGGAAAGGACGAGAGCCTCTTTTTCCTCGTCGGGATGCGACGGCAGCGAGGCGGCAAACAGGGCCTGGGTGTAGGGATGCAAGGGATGGGCGCAGAGTTCCAAACTGTCCGCCATCTCGACGATCTTGCCGAGATACATCACGGCAATGCGATGGCTGATACGGGCGACAGCGGCCAGATCGTGCCCGATAAACAGGTAGCTGACGCCGAGCGTGCGCTGCAGTTCTTCCAGCAAGGTCATGATACACGCCCGGATGGAGACATCCAGGGCCGAGACGGGCTCGTCCAGAACGATGAGCTGCGCCTCGGTGGCCAGGGCCCGGGCGATGGCAATCCGCTGACGCTGTCCGCCGCTGAATTCGTGCGGGAAGAGCCGCACCGCATCAGGCGCCAGCCCGACCAACTCCAGGACCTCCCCGACCCGGGCGCGGATGCCTTGGCGTGACAGATTCGTGTGGATTTCCAGCGGTTCGGCGAGAATATCGCCCACGCGCATACGCGGACTGAGCGAGCTATACGGATCCTGAAACACTACCTGCACCGACTTGCGATAGGCCATCAGATCCTGTTTTTGTAGCGTGGTGATATCCCGGCCGCGGAATTCGATAGCGCCGGCGGTGACCTCTTCTTGCGCCAGGATGAGCCTGGCCGTTGTCGTTTTGCCACAGCCGGATTCGCCGACCAGTCCCAGCGTCTCTCCGGGCGCAATGGCAAAGGTCACGCCATCCACCGCTTTCACCCACCCCTTGGCGCGTCCGAAGATCAGACCTGCCCCCACGGGAAAATGTTTTTTCAGATCCTGAACGTCCAGCAACACATCAGTCATGGCGCGCCTCCTGCACCGGCAACCAGCACCGGCTGACATGGCCATCGGCGAAGATCACATTCGCAGGTTCTTCGGCATGACAGCGCGGCGTGACCTCCGGACAGCGCGGCGCAAAGGCACACCCCGGCGGCAAATTGGCCAGATCCGGCGGCTGCCCCGGGATGGCATACAACGCCTCTTTGCTGCCGATCTTGGGTACGGATCGGAGCAAACCCTCGGTGTACGGATGTCTAGGGTGGTTGTAAATCTCCCGCACCAATCCCTGCTCAACGATTTTTCCGGCGTACATCACCGCCACCTTGTCGCACATCTTCGCCACGATGCCCAGATCATGCGTGACGAAAATCAACGCCACGCCGGTCTGCTGTTGCAGCTCTTTGAGGAGATTGAGGTATTGCAGTTGGATGGTGACATCAAGATTGGTGGTCGGTTCATCGGCAACAATGAGCTTGGGCCCCCCGGACAGCGCCGTCGCCCCGACGATGCGCTGCCGCATCCCGCCGCTCATTTGATGCGGGTACTCATGCATGCGTGCCTCCGGGGAGGGAATCCGCACCATCCTCAAGAGACTTTCGACCCGCTCCCGCAACGTCTGCTGCCGTAATCCCCGGGAAAATACGCCGGCTCCGCCACCTGGTCGAGGATCGTGAAGAGCGGATTCAGTGACGCCATCGGATCCTGCAAGATCATGGCCATATCCCGCCCCCGGATACGCCGCATTTCCGCCGGATTTTTCTGCATCAAATCTTCCCCGTCAAATTCGACGGTCCCACTCATCACCTGACCCGCCGGCGGCAAGAGCCGAAAGATGGCGTGACAAGTCGTGGTTTTGCCACACCCCGACTCCCCCACCAGTCCCAGCGTCTCCCCCTCTGCTAAGCTGAAGCTGACGCCATCCACCGCCTTCACGGCCCGCTGCCCCCGAAAGCCAATAAAATATGCTTTAAGGTCGTTCACGCTTAACAAAGGCGTCGCCATATCTAGCTCTCAGCTCTCAGCTTTCAGCTTTTAGGAATACCGGCTCATGGAATGCGCTTTTCTTCATTCCGCATTCCGCATTCCGCATTCCGCATTCGACTCATTGGTTGCGCAACTGCGGATCCAGCCGTACCCGCAACCAGTCGCCCAGAAGGTTGGTCGCCAAGACCAACAGCATGATGCACAGACCCGGAAAAACGGATACCCACCATTTACCGGCGATGAGCGGACCGCGTCCTTCTGCCATCATCAGGCCCCAAGCCGGTTTGGGCGGCGGCACGCCCACACCTAAAAAGCTCAGAGACGCCTCGATGATAATGGCCACGCCAATGGTCAAGCTGAAGAGCACCATGACCGTATTCAACACGTTGGGGAGAATGTGACGACGTATGATGCGGAACGTACTGGCCCCGGTCACCTGCGCCAACTGCACGAACTGCCGTTCCCGCAAGCTGAGCACCTGGCCGCGGATGATCCGCGCATACTGGCTCCAGAACACTACGCCCAGAATCACCACAATGTTCCACAGACTGGGTTTTAACACCGAGGCCAGGAAGATGGCGAAGATCAGCGTCGGTAGCGCCATTCAGGCATCGGTGATGCGCATGATGACCTGGTCGCACCAGCCCCGCAAATAGCCGGCCAAAATACCCAGCGTGGTGCCGATGGCGCCAGCGACCAGTGTGCCAATGACCCCCACGAGCAACGAGACGCGGGCGCCATAGATCAGGCGGCTGAGGATATCTCGGCTATGAAAATCGGTGCCAAGCGGCGTGCCCAGACTGCCACCCTTCATCCAGAAAGGCGGGAGATAACTGCGCACGGGCCGGCCGGAGGCGGATTTGACGGACACTTCCGGGTCGTGCGGCGCCAGGAAATCGGCAAAAGTAGCCACCAAGATGATGATCACAAGGATCAGAAGAGGGCCGAACGGGGCGTCCCGTAGCCATTGCCACACACGCTGCGAGGGGTGTGGGCGTTGGGCCGTCGGCTCCGGTTGGGTCACGGTGCGCAGGGCCATGAGTTCTCTACCTCGCCAGTCGGATGCGCGGGTCGACGTACGCATACAGGATATCGATGATCAGGTTGACCAGCACAATCATCGAGCCGGCCATGAGCACGACGCCCTGCACCACCGGAAAATCACGGCTCAAAAGCCCCTCCATCAGCAGACGTCCGACACCGGGCCAGGAAAAGATCACCTCCACCACCACCGCCACATTGATCATGACGACCAGTTGGATCCCCGCCAGCGTGAGAATCGGGATCATGGCGTTGCGGAAGGCGTGTTTGGCAATGACCACCCACTCCGGGACGCCCTTGAAGCGGGCCAATTTTACATAGTCGCTGCCCAGAACTTCGAGCATACTGGAGCGGGTCAGCCGCAGCATGGAGCCGGCAAAATACCACCCCAGGGCGAAAGCCGGCATGACGAGAAACCGCAGCTCGAACTGTTGGCTCTTGCCGAGGATCGGCAGCCACCGTAAATACACGCCAAAGAGTAGGATCAAGACCAGGGCCACGAAGAAACCGGGGATCGACAAGCCCATGAGCGCGATGAGCTTGCCGATACTGTCCCACCAGGTATTCACCCGCACAGCCGACATGATGCCCAAGGGAACACCGATGCAGACCGAGATCAAGATACCGGCCAAGGCGAGTTGCAGCGAATTGGGCAGGCGTCGGAAGTAGATGTCCCGAACGGACATGTTGAACTGGACAGAGCGGCCGAAATCTCCCTGTACGACGTTGCCGATAAACCTGCCATATTGCGCGATATAGGACTTGTCCAGGCCCTATTGCGTGCGCAACGCGGCCAAGTCCTCCGGTCTGACGCCGGGATAATCGCTCATCAATAAGGCCGGGTCACCGGTAAACCGGACCACGGTAAAGACAATCACCGTCAAGAGCCAGAGCGTAATGATGCTGTAGATCATGCGCTGCAGGATAAATTGTTTCATCGCCGCATCTACCTTCCGAGCTGCCCTGCCCGCGTCCTATTTTTTGGCCTGCAATCTGAAGTCCTCGGGAGGATCTGGCAAGGCCGTCATCGGGATTTGGATGTAGTCGTCGGGCTTCCCTCCGATGCGCGGTCCCACCCCCAGCGTAAACGAGTTGATGTAGATGGGGACGTACATGTACTCGTCCAGCACGATGTTCTGCGCTTGCGTGACCAGATCATTGCGTTCCTTCAGGTCGAGACTGGCCTGGTAGCGCTTCCACAGGTCTTCGACCCGTTGATCGCAAATAAACGAATACGACCCACCGCATCGCATCCAGTTATCCACGTAGAGCGAGGCATCGCCGGCGATCATCGAGATCGACATGACAATCTGCCGCCCCGGAAACCCCTTGTGTCCATACCCCGCCTGCGGTTTCCCCTCCAGTAATTTCTGGTAGTACACCGGCTGCTCCATCACGTTCATCTCACTCCGAATGCCAATCTCGCGCAACTGCTCCATGACCCGAAGACTCAACGACTCCACCGCCGGAAACGGCGTGAACCAATCGATCTTGAAGCCCTCGCCATAGCCCGCTTCCGCCATCAAGCGCTTGGCCTCTTGAAGCTGATACTCTCCGGGTGGTTTCTGCACCGCGCCGGGCCACTCCGGCGGAATAAAATTGCCCCATGGAATCGCCATCCCCGCCGTCTCCTGCTCCGCCAGAAACTGCCGGTCCAGCGCCAGGCTCACCGCTTGGCGCACCCGCACGTCGTGAAACGGACTCTTGGGATCGTCCATGTCGGGGAACATGAGCCAGAAGGGGGCGGAGTTGTTGGGATGATAGCGCAACTGCGGATCGTCGATCACCGACTGCAACAGCTCGCCGGTGATGAAATAGACAAAATCGGCCTCGCCGCTCTTGAGGGCGGCCACGCGCACGGGCAACTCCCGTACGCCGCGCGAAATGATGGTTTTGGCGTGTGGCACTTTGCGCCAGTAGTCGGTAAAGGCGCGGAACTCGACCTCGATGCCAGGCTCTTGCCGCACGAATTGATAGGGTCCGGCACCAATGGGCGCTTTGGCGAAATTCTCATCGCGCTCCGCCTGAGTCGCGCCCAGCGACTGGTAGTAATGCTTCGGGATAATGATCCCAGCGCCACTGGCCGTGGTGCCATAGTACAGAAGGAAATCGATGAAGGGTTCCTTGAAGTGGAACGTCACAGTATGGTCGTCCACCCGTTCGACCCGCTCCGTTCGGTCGTGCAGATAAGTGGCGTTCATGCCGTGGTAATTTTCGTAGGAGAATTTCACGTCCTCCGCGGTCACGGGTTCCCCATGATGGAACGTCGCGCCTTCCCGCAGCCGCACAGTCGCGGTCTTGAAGTCGGGACTCATGTTATAGAAGTCGGCTAAAGCGTAGCCATAGACATTGCCGTGCGACCCTTTAATCATGTTGTCGTGCAACTTCCACAGCAGCTCATAGGCCATGGTCGCGGGAATTTCTTGGGGATTTAGCCATTTCGGCGAGAGACTCACATGTACGGCGATCGTGAGCTTGCCGTCGGGCTGCCGGGAGCGGTCGGTATCGATGATGGCGTCCGCAATGGGGGGGTGGACGGCCATCTCCGCCGCCGAGGTGAACGAGGCGCAAAGGCAACACCATATGAGTGTGACACCGTACACAGTGGGCAGTCGCATGAGCCGATGATACAACCCCATATCCGGACCTCCGGTTCTGGTATAAAAGAACGAGTTAACATCCGCCCGGACATGTCTCAGATCGAAAATAGCCTCAGGGCCATGCAGGAGCCATCGTAGGGGATCTCGGCCTGGCTGTCAATATCTTATCGCATCTCGCCAGGCGCTCGGGATTGTCGCCGCGCCGTTACTGTGCTAGAGTCGGTCCAGCCGATGTCAACATGCCGTATAGGAGCCAGCGTGGGGGGATGATCTATTGAAGCTGAGAGCAGGCAGAAACATGCCGGCAAGGACGGGCGTGACAGGGTGGCAGATTTGGCTTTATATGGTGCTGAGCATCTGCGTCTTGGTCGCCTGTGGCAGGGATGACCCCGTCAAGGAGACCGCCCCCCCGGCCGCTTCACCTGCCACCGAGCAGACCGCCGAGCCGCCGGGAAAAGCCGCCAACGTTGTCGATGTCACTTTGTCCTTCATTGCGCCACGAATTCGCCCGGACCCCATTGTTGTGCAGGTCGGCGAACCCGTGCAGTTCAACGTCAGCAGCGCCGATACCCGGCACACCTTTGTGATCGAAGCCTTTGGCATCGAGGTCGAGGTGCCGCAGAAGTCCCTGAACGAAACGGTCACGACCAAAGTCGTTATCCCCAAAGAGGCCGGCACGTTTCGTGTATTTTGCCGCGTGCACGAGCGGCTGCCAATGGAGGGAGAATTGGTGGTCAAAGATAGCGCCAAGCAATAGGCGGCCATGGTTGACTGCATGATCGTGCAGCAGGTTTTGCATGCCATGCCGTTATGAGCAGCAACTACCTGTAGATTAAGGTCTGTTTCTAGAGTAGAAGTATAAGGGTGAATATATATGATACTGCTCTATTAATTAGAAGTAATAATTTTCCCCAATACCATTTATCTTTAGTCCAATACACAGTACGTCTAAAATCTAATATAGATAGGTAGTCTTTTAAAGTAAAAGTTAAGAATATTGAAAAAAATCCAACAATGAATCCAATAAGGCCCAATGTTTCGTACAATTTTGACACACCACTACGAAACATAGTAAAAATAGATGACACAACTAACATATACGATAAGGCAATAGTTCTTGAAATATGGTCTTTTCTCCTTACTGAAAGAGTCGATATATACATACCATCTGCGTCGAAAGCTGCTCCTGGTTCTAAAATTTTTCTGGTATCATTTTCGAATGCTAAGTCCTAAAATACTTCCAATATGACTAAAGCGATAGTTCCCAAAACAATCTTTACATATACTTCCATTTAGATAACACGTACATAGAGGGTGACTTCGTGAACACACCTAGCCGTATCCTTCCCATGTGTAAACGTAACATCTATGGGTTGGCTATCAGAATGCTCTCCCCCCCCCTGCTGACTTTTACCAGAAATTGTGGAGAAGAATTTGTGAGAAGAGACCCTGGCGGATGCTTGGGGATAATAATACCATTAGGTGTCGGTTCCTCGTCAAAATGTTGAAATTCAAGGGTACTAGGGCCTTCATGGTATGCTGGCATGCTTCTGATTTCCAGTACATACTGATGCATACCACCCCGCCCTGTACCCAAAATGTCTATCTTCATGTCTGCCCCTGATGAAGACTTTCCTATCTCATAAGGCTTAATAGATGCCTGAAGCCGGAAAAGATGGCATTCAGGGCGTTCTTCTCTCATTTTTGAAATGATAGAACTCGTACTGCCTTCCACATCATACCTTTCTGATACACATCCCCTTGTAACGTGGATTGATGTGCTTCAGCTCCGGGCTCAGGTTACTTACCTCGGCCCGCTCCCTGGCCAGGAAGCGGGAGAAAGACGTATCCCTCAATTCAAACGTGATGTGGTACTAGCCCTGTCCCCCGGCGTTGAACGCCATGGCCGGTTCGGGCGCAACCGAGCTGCCCTTACCCAAGTTGTCCCACCGTTGCCGCATCGCCTGCGCCGAACGCTCGACACGCACCTGCATGGTGACGTCATCCTCGGTGCCGACATCACGCGTCAGACAGCAATACTCTAGCGAGATGCCATTGGGGTCCTTAAAGTAGATGGATTTGGCCCACTCGTGGTCCACGACATCCGTCACCTCGACGCCCTGCGCCATCAGTTCCTCACGCTTCGCCTCCAGCCCGGTCTCGGAGCCGGCCTCAAAGGCAAAGTGATAAAAGCTGCCGGGGACGCCCAGCCCGTCGTTGATTCCGGCGTCGTAGTCGGCCGGAATGCCCGCCGCGCCCTGCGGCTCCATAAAGGCCAGGAGCTGGTCTCGCCCCGTGTCAAAGAAGATGTGCCGGATCTGGCCGCCCTCGGTGAGCTTGAGAATGTCGCAACGCACGGCCTTGAAGCCCATGACGCGCTCGTAGAAATCACGCGTCTTGTCCAGATCGAGTGTGGAGAGTCCAATGTGAGAAAACCCCTTGTGTGACATGCTCTGTCCCCTCTTTGTTCTTGAGGCCGCCTGGCCCGCCATCCCTGGTTTTTGCCTTGGCCACGGTCAGGTCCAGTGAATGGCGGTAGTGTAGCGGCAAGCGAGCGGCCTGGTCAAGTAGGTACGTGGCGACCGCCAGGCGAGACGCGCGCGACATGACGGCGGCTGGGATGGCCTGGGCAGGGTCTGGGAAGTTTCCACAGAAGTCTGGGGAAAAAGGTGTGCATGACCGCACACATGGCATTGCGGTCGCAAGCGTTTAGCAGATTGCCTAGGGTTTAGGCAGTGATGTCTTTCGGACTCATGTGGCGGCTGACGCCTCGGCTAGCCGCGCGGCCAGCTCCGTGAAGTCACGCACGATCAGATCCGGCTGATGGGGCGATTCACCATACGGCCGCTGGCGGCGATCAATGAATGCTGTCCGCATACCGTAAGCCTTGGCGCCAATACAATCAAAAGCATGGTTGGCGACGTGCATGATGCCGCTACGCGCCTTGCCGATGATCGCTTCCGCTTTTTGGTACGTCGCATAGTGGGGCTTAAAGTACCCGGCTTCCTAGACAGAGATGGTCCAGTCAAACTCGAACCCAATGTACGGCTTGGCCTTCTCCAGCATGTCCCGGTCGCCGTTCGACAAGATCACGAGTTCATAGTGGCCCTGAAGCCGCTGTAAGGCCGCGATGACATCCGGAAAAGGACGAAGCTGCTCGATTTGGGATACGAGCCATCTCATTTCGTCCTGTGTGTACCCAATGCCCGCTCGCGTCAGGACATGGGACACGGCGCGGTGCCCGATCTGACGGTAGGGCGTGTGGCCCCGGTCGCACAACGCGTCGATCATCGAGTCCTCGTAATGCGTCCGCCGCCACCAGGTGACAAAGCGATGCGGATCTCCCGACCAGCCTTTGGCTTGTAGAAAAGGGGCAACCGCCTCGGTCAAGCCCGTCTGCATGTCCACGACGGTGCCGTAGAGATCGAAGGTCAGCACCGTCACTTCACGTTTCAAGACCTCGATGTCGGTTGCCGGCATGACGCGCGCTCCTCTTCTTTAGCTCGAGGCCTCGGCGAGGCTTTTGATGCCCTGCGTGGTCAGTTCCATGTTGCGGCGCAGTACTTCCCGTCGCCGAGCCAGGATTTGCTCCGCTTGCTCGGGATTCTCCTGCATCGCCCGGGAGGTGCCCGACAGGCCGGGGCCAATCGTCATCTGCTGCCGCAAGCGGGTGCGGTCTCCAAGAGGGTCGAGTTCGAAGCGCCACTGCGCACTCGGCTGCTCGGCATGGCTCACATTCCACGCAAACACCCGGGGTGGCTCACAGGCGACGATGAAAGACGTCGTTTCCCAGGACCGATCCTCACGGGTATTTCTGCCTTTGAACGAGGCCCCTAGGCGCGGGCCGTCGCTATCGATCCATTCCGCGCCAAGGAATTCGGTGCTGAAGCGGGCGGGGATATTGATGTCGCTGGCGAACGCCCAGACGCGGGCCGGTGCGGCCGCGATATCCACCTCGACGGTGACGCCCGGCCCGGCGGCGAGGGACTGCCCATCGAATGGGTGCGCGTGGGTGTGCCCCCAACGGTCGAACCACGTGATCTGCGAGGCGGGCCGGCGCGCGGCCGGTTTGAAGTCCGTGCCGATGGTCCACGCCACGGGCAACAGCACGATTTGCGTGACGCCATCGGGGATGCCCAAGAGCTCCGCCACCTCGCGCCCTCGGCTCAGGTGCATGGTGGTCCAGGCAGAGCCGAGACCCCGGGCGCGCAGCGCCAGGCAGAAACTCCATGCGGCCTGCACCACGGAGTCGAAGAGGCCGGGCCGCCCGCTGCCGTCATGGGTGCCCCACACCGTGGGAATGACGAGGACGGGCACGCGCTCCAGGTTCGCCGCCAAATGCGCGGCCGACGTCGCCGCGCGCGCGCCCGCACCGCTGCCGCCGCCGAGCCGTTGGGCTCTCGCCATGGTGTTGTCGCCACCCGCCGCACGGTACAGCTCGGCGATCCGCGCCTTGGTGGCCGGATCGCGGATGACCAGCCACCGGCGGCTGGTGATGTTGGCGCCCGACGGCGCTTGCTCCGCCAGGTCGATGCAGCGTAGCAGAATGTCGTCAGGGACGTCGCGGTCAAAATCGAGGCGGCGGCGCACCGCCCGAGTGGTGCTCAACAGGGCGTCGGTCTGCTCCAGGTTGAATTCCATCAGGCTATCTCCTTTAAACGGTGATTCATGCTGGCGACGAAGGTGCGGCGGTGTACCCGGACACCATGAAGGCATGGTTTTTGCCGGAATAAAGCGATATAAAGTAACGCGTCCGGGTACGTAACGAAGGCGATAGGGCATCAACCTCGGCGTCTCACCTGTCGCCACCTATCATAACAAAACGCCGGAAAAGGCTCCATGTGGGACGCCACGATACCTCATCACCTCTGGGCAGTGTGGGGTCTCTTCATATGCCATGCATATTTTTGTCGAGAAAATAGTCAGAATCCGCTATAGTGTGCAGGATGCCATCCACTGGTGCGGATCTTTCCATTCCTCCTGAAGCGATCAGGTTTCCTGTTCCTTCCCGAGCAATTGCCAAGCGTCCGAGTTCTAGGTAGGATGTCATCCTGTTACTAGCGACGCTGCCCGTCAGAGGCGGCACGAAAGGAAGACATTGCGCACGTTGTAGCGTAGTGCGAGAGAAGGCACAAGGAATGTCCACGAACATTTATGTGGGAAATCTGCCATTCAACGCGACGGAAGAAGAGGTCCGGGACCTATTTAAGGACTATGGAACCGTGGAGAGCGTCAATCTGATTACCGACCGAGAAACCGGCCGCCCGCGCGGCTTTGGATTCGTAGAAATGTCGAGCGGCGCGCAGGAAGCGATCGATGCTCTGAATCAAACTGACATGAAGGGGCGGTCCCTGAATGTAAACCCCGCCAAACCGCGGGAAGAGCGTCCGCGCGGCGGCGGTCGCCGCTACTAGAGCCGTGGATCCGGGGTGGAAAGCTGCCGATGATGTCTGACGGAACGTTATATCTTCTCTTGGCAATCGTTGCCCGAGCGGTGCGCGACCTCAGCAATGCCAACCCGCATATCCGTAAGGAAGCGCGGCAATGGCTCATGGAGGATGCGCTCTGTGCGGAGATATGCGAAGTCTTGGGGATGCCCTTATCGGCATTACATCGGGTGGCGGGGCTACCCTCGTCACCAGACTAAGAGACCCCGATATGCGCTGGGGGAGGAGGAATGGGTCGCGATTCCTCCTATGCCGCCAGCAGCGGGCCTCAGGCTGCCAAGGTGTGCAGGTGCTCCGCCAGCCGTAAGGCCATCGCTGCAATCGTGAAGGTCGGGTTGGCATGCCCTGCGGTAGGGAAGACGGAACTGCCGGCCACGTACAGATTGTCGATACCGTGTACCTTGCAATTGACATCGACCACACCGGTTGACGGTTGTGGACTCATGCGAGTCGTCCCGATGTGGTGTGAGGCGTCGGTATAAGGCAAGTCTTTTAGTGCGGTCAAATCTTCCTCAATATAACCGATATCATGCTGCTTAAAGTGCGCGTCAAGCAGTTGCATTAAACGTAACGAACTCTGCAGCGAACGGTCGCTCAAGCGCCAATCCAGTACCAATTTTCGTACGCCTAATTTGTCCTTTTTCTCATCCAAATACACTCGGCTTTCGAAGCTTGGTTCCTGCTCGGAATAGCTGACAATAGATAAATGATCGAGCTTTGCCATATATTTTTTTGCAAACTGTGAACACTTATAGTATGGATAATACATAAAGTGTGGCAGCAGTTCCTTAGGGGTAAGTAGGTAGATCATTTCAGGTATTTCAGCCATTTTTTCATTCTTAAAGTCAAAACGTTTACCCGAATAACCTTTGCGAAGCAATCGTTTCATGATCTTGACAAAGGCGTGATAACCCTCTATGACACCAATCGAGTAACTCGGCTCTAAACTCAGATAATTGTTCAGTAAACCTTCTTCTTCCTGTATCTTCTCACTCAATCCGATGCCCAATTGCATTTTCCCCCCGGAAACGGGAATGCCCAAAGCATGTTCCAAGCGGACGCGCTGGGTGAGCTGTACCCGGCCAAATACCGCCCGGGGATGATCCATATAATAGCGGCCTAAGAGACCGCTGTGGTTGCCAATACCGCCTGGTATTTGCGTATCGGACGTCAGCAGGATACGGGTATTTTCGAGTCCGCCACAAGCCAAGACCAGAGTCTTGGCTCGAATGCGATAGCGCACGCCATTGAGGCAAGCCACATCCAGGTGCGCAACACGGGAACGGTTGTCATGCACGTGCAGATT
>CBCXVS010000126.1:0-20032 GCA_965178525.1 uncultured bacterium
TTTGAGGATGATTCGGTGGGCATCTGGGCTGGGCTAGGGAACCTGATCTTATGCTATTGAGGAACAACTCTATTATTTATATGAATATACGTAGCGTCAGATATAGGGGGTTGAGACGCTTTATTGAAGAGAACGATGCACGTGGCATTCGGCGCGACCTCGTGAACAGGGTGCGGAACATTATTGCTGCCCTTGTGATCGCACCGGATATCAGTGGAGTCGAAGGGCCGCCCGGATGGCGTGTGCATCAACTTGCAGGAGATCGACGCGAGACATGGAGCATATCTGTGTCGGGCAACCGGCGGATCACCTTTACGATTACGTACGATGACATTTATGATTTAGATTTGGAGGATTATCATTGATGAGCAAGAAATCGGTGCGAGTCGGTATGAAACCGCCCCATCCGGGCGAGTTTATACGGACGGAAATTCTCGAGGAGTTGAATTTGTCGGTTTTCAGAGCCGCTGACATTCTCGGTGTCCGCCGGGCGACGCTGTCCGATTTGATTCATGGCCATGCGGCCCTCTCTCCTGAAATGGCCTTACGCATCGAAAAGGCGTTTGACGTGAAGATGGACATGCTCTTGGGCATGCAAGCGTGGTATGATAGCTACACCATGCGCCAGAAGGGAGACGAGATCAACGTGCAACGCTATGAACCCTAGTACATGTCGGCAGAAGTCCGTCACCGGTTTGAACGCCGTAAGCCAAGCACTATCAGCGTGATCAACCGATGAACAATTTGCGGTACGCAGTACTAGGAACCGCACAGGAAGTGACTCGGACCCGGTTTTCATGCCAAGGCGGTTAGCGCCCCGAAATGCTGAAAAAAGGCTCCGTGAAGGACGCGAAGCAACGCGACGGGACGCGACGCGGCAACCATCCCTCCTCCTCCCTATTCCGCATTCCGCATTCCGCATTCCGCATTCCGCATTCACAGGACGGGCCGGAACGTCGACGTACGAATCGTGAACTCGGTATCCTCTCCCACACGGTGAGGCGGCGTGACGAACAACTGGGCGATGGCGTCCGGATCGCCGCTGAGTTGCACCCCATGATCGAGCTGATAGGTGACACGGGTTTTGGCCACCGCCGGCGGCACGCTCTGGATGAGCAGCTCGCGATCGGCCGGAATGCGGTCTTCTTCTACCTGCGGCGCCGTCAGCGTCTGCTCGAACGACTGCCGCAGTTCCTGCACGGCCGGTACGTCCCGGGGCTCGGGCAACGGCAGCGCCTCGATGAGATGGCGCGGCGTCACCGGCTCAGCCTTGGCACCGCTTTCCTCCAAAAGCATGCGCACCGTCTCCATGACCTCGCCCCGCTCTTGCGGCGACAATGCCTCTTCATGATCGGCGACCCACGTATGCGCGCGTCGAAACAGCAGCTCGGCCTGCTCATCGGGCGTGCGAAAGGGCTCGGTGTGGAGGAAATCTTCCGCAAAGAATTTCGCGATACCTTGTTTCCCGCCTTGCGGGTCCGTCATGATCACATCGTAGGTGGAGGGCTCATCGGCCCAGCGAATGAGGGCGGATTTTTGCACATGCGCCGTCGAGAGTTTGGGAATCAGTCCTTCTTGGCGCCGCAGCAAGGTCCGGATGCCGCCATCGCCACGGGGCTCGATCTGCCGTTGCACGGCCGTTTCTAGATCGACTTTCACCAAAAACAAATGCGGGAGCGACGAGGTCTCTGACGTCTGGTCATAGAACAGGCCCATGAGCAAATCACCCGGGGTAATCGTCCCCGGCCGCGGCTGGGCGCCGTTCTGTCCGGCTTGTTGCATGGCGCGGAAGAGTAGCGCCGCAAGGCGTTGCGAGGCGTCGAGAAACGCCTCGGCCTCGACCTGTCCATGCTGCTCCCAGCTCGTCAAGAAGCCCTGGTATTCCTGCAAAACCGGCGATTCGGGCTGAAAGCGGCCGTAATGTTTGCGGCGAAAGCGCGGCTTCAAGAGCGATAACAGATAGGTCTCAAGCGTGGTCCGGAACGCCTCCGGTAGAGGCGTCAGCACTTGCGAGCACTGCACCGCCGGCAGACGATTATCGAGCACGTGGATGACAAAACGCTCATCAATCGCAAGGTCGGTACATCCTTCCATAATCCCCTCCCCACTCCAGCGATTTCAGGACCCGGATGCAGTCAGCCGCATCATGTTGCCGCAGACGCGAGATGTCAACTATTTTGTCGGCGCGTGAGACATGCGGGAAGAAACCTGGTGGGCCACCACGCCAGGCAGCGGGTGACCCGGATGGCGGCCAGCACACACGGTACAAGACCGACGCGGCTGGCTTCCATATGAGGCTCAGGGGCGGCACGTCGCAGATCGATGGGAGACGATACGACGTGCCGCCATAAGCATACGCTTATCCACTGTATATTTGTCAAGTATTTTTCAGTTTTGGATTTGGCGGCGTGATAACCTATACGGTCAGGCCGCCATGACGTGAGCGCAGAGCGGACCACCTCGCTCTTGACAGCGCTACCATTCCCAAGTACCTTGCCTCACCTGTAAGCCCAGACCCTGTCGGGTCCGCGAAGGGTGCGAAGCAAGGCGCAACGTCATATGGAATACGGCAAAGAGGCATCATTAAGAAAGGAAATATATGGAACTGGAGCGACCACTTCCCAGACCGATCACGCCCGAGGCTCAACCGTATTGGGAGGGGCTGAAGGAGCACAAGCTCATGCTGCCCAAGTGTGATGATTGCGGCAAGCCGTTCTTCTACCCGCGCGTGCTATGTCCGAATTGTCACTCGCGCAACATCAGTTGGATTCAGGCCAGTGGCAAAGGGAAATTGTATTCCTTTGAGATTGCCTACCGGACCCTCAGTCCGGCCTTCAAAGTCCCCCTGCCCTGCGTGCTGGCGATGATCGAACTCGACGAGGGGCCGCGCATGATGTCCAATCTGATTAATATCGAACCGGATCCCAAGGTCGTGACGTGTGATATGCCGGTTGAGGTGGTATTCGAAAAATTGACGGATGACGTCACGATCCCGCTGTTTCAGCCAGCACCGTAGGCCATGCCCTCCCTACCCACGACACAAGGAGCCCAGATCATGCGCGAGCTTTCCAATTCGGTATGCATTGTTGGGGTGGACGAGAGCGACGAGATCGGCACCCTACCCGAAACCAGCCAGCTATCGCTGCACTTGCAGGCGATTCATAACGCGGTCAGTGATGCGGGACTCAACATCTCGGATGTGGACGGCATCTTTACCGCCGGGCAGCACTCCCCGGCCCTGCTGGGCGAAGCGTTGGGCATTACCCCACGCTATGTGGACGGCACCTCGGTGGGGGGCTGTTCATTCATTATTATGGTGGGACATGCGCTGCTCGCCCTGCATCACGGCCTCTGCGACGTAGCCGTGGTGTCGCACGGCGAGAGTGGACGCTCAGGGGTCGGCGTGACGCGTAGCCGCGACACCAGTCTGAGCGGGCAGTTCGAATCCCCCTATGGCTTTGGGGGCGCCCCGACATACTTCGGCATGATTACGACGCGGCATATGCACGAGTACGGCACGACGCTAGAGGATTGGGCGCAGGTAGCGGTATCGACACGCGCTTGGGCCGGCTTCAATCCCAAAGCCCGTTTTCGCGACCCGATTACGGTCGCGGATGTGCTGAACTCGCGGCCCATGTTCTATCCGTTCAATCTGCTCAACATCTGCCTGGTGACCGATGCTGGGGGCGCGGTGGTGCTCACGCGTGCCAACCGCGCCAAAGATTGCGCCAAAAAACCGGTCTACGTCCGCGGTGCCGGCGAGGGCACGCAACATGTGATGGTGACCGAGATGAAGAATCTGCCGCTGAGTGAGGCGACGCGCGTCTCCGGCGAAAAGGCGTTTCAGATGGCGGACGTCACGCACGGGGACTTCAACCACATCATGCTATACGACGCCTTTACCTCGGGTCCGCCGATTATGCTCGAATCGCTCGGATTTTGTAAACCCGGCGAGGGCGTGTCGTTCTTTCAGGAGGGCAAATCGACGCCGGGCGGGTCGTTGCCAATCAACACCAATGGCGGGGGGTTATCGTACACCCATTCCGGCATGTATGGAATTTTCCCGATTATCGAGGCCACACGCCAATTACGCGGCGAGTGTGGGGAGCGGCAGGTGCCGAATGCGAGCCTGTCGCTGGTCAACGGCATGGGTGGCATGTTGTCTGCCGCAGGAACCCTGGTGTTGGCCAGTGAAGCCTAAGTGACTTGAATGCGGAATGCGGAATGCGGAATGCGGAATGCGGAATGGGCAAGATGACTTTTATTCCGCATTCCGCATTCCGCATTCCGCAATTTAAGTTCCCCTATCTGTCAAAACCTTGATCCACAGCCCACGCTCATGTTGTGGGAAACTATCCCAATATCTAGGAAGGCTCCGCACTTGGCAGCTCCCTGGCTTTGGTGATAACTTCTTGACGCCATTGTCATACCGCTGGCGTTCAGACCATGTTAGGCAGGGCTGTTCAACGTTGTCGCCACGGTCGTGCGTGGGTACGTACCGAAATCACCGGTATGCGGGACTTACCTGTGGAGGTAGAATATCGCTTGCTACAACGGCATGGCGACTGGGAAGTGTATGATATTGTGATCGAGGGCGTCAGTCTGGTCAATAATTACCGCATCCAACTGAACAACATCATCCGGCAGGACTCGTACGCGGCGTTGGTGAACAAATTGAAACTGAAAATCGAACAGGAAGACGCGGCATTAGCGCCAAAGGGCAATGTCGCAACCGCTCGTACGGGCCGGCGGAAGTAAGGCATCCTTTCACCTGCACCATGCGCCAACCGCCATCTTCTGCTATGTTCATGGCGATGCATAACGCCACATTTATGACCTCACGCAGGAGAATGTCATGTTATATGAAGCAGAACAGGGCGATATGTCCATTGCCGTCGTCGGGGACGCCATGCTGTCCCGGCGCCTGCGGGCATTTCGTGAACCGCATTTTCTCAAGCTGGTGGAGCTGATCCGGGAAACCGACGTCAGCATTGCGAATCTGGAATTTCTCTTCCATGACTACGAACATTTGTGGCAATGGACACACGGCACGTACACACGCTCGGAACCCAAGAATCTCCAGGAACTCAAATGGATGGGGTTTGACGGCGTGTTTACCGCCAACAATCATGCCTTTGATTTTTCCGAAGGCGGCTTTCTCACCACGCTCGACCACCTCGACCACATGGACATCCCGCATGCGGGCGGTGGTAAGGATTTGGACCATGCCCGGGCGCCGACGTATATTGACTCGCCGCGCGGCCGTGTGGCGCTGATGTCGGCGACCAGCACGTTTTCCGAGATTTCTCGCGCCGGGCTGGGGCGACCGGATTTTCCGGGCCGGCCGGGCGTGAATGCCCTGCGCCATAAGCAGGTGCACCATGTGCCGCCGGACATCTACGACGCCTTGCAACAAACCAAACAGGGGTTGGGCTATGCGGAGCAAGAAGAAAACCGGACGCAATTCGGCTTTCAGGGGCGCACGGACAATCTCGATCCGCATACGGCGATGAAATTTCTGGACCGCGAGTTCCACCTTGGGGGCGGCTTTAAGATCGAAACCTCCGTCAACATGGAGGACCGCGAGGGCATCGGCAACTGGATACGGGGCGCGCAACAGCAATCCGACTGGACCGTCTATGGCCTGCACTGCCACGAGAGTGGGGAAACGGGCACGTATCACGGGGGCTCCAAAACCACACCGCCGGATTTTTTAATCGAGTTTGCGCGCTGGACGCTGGATCAAGGCTGTGACGTGTTTGCTGGCCATGGCCCGCATTTTCTGCGCGGGATTGAGATCTACCAGGGCAAGCCGATTTTCTATAGCCTGGGGAATTTTATCTTTCAGAATGAGTCCGTCGCCTGGGTGCCGCCCGGTGGGTACAGCAATTTCGGCTTGGGCTTTGAGCACACACCCGGCGATTTTTTTACCGCCCGTTCGGACACCGGCAAACGCGGCTTTCCAGCCGACCCCGTGTTTTGGCAGAGTGTGGTGGCGATATGTCATTACCAAGCCAAAGTGCTGCACGAAGTCACTCTCCATCCCATTGACCTGGGCTTCAGCCGCCCGATTCCGCAACGTGGCCGGCCGGTGTTGGCCGAAGGCCAGGTGGCGCATGACGTCCTGACCTGGCTGCAGACGCTGTCCGAGCCCTTCGGCACGGACAGCCGGATCGACGGGGCGGTGGGGCGTATTCGCCCTTAAGGCCCCGGCACACCGTTTCCGGCAGGAGCAATGTTGACCCGAATGGGCGTTCGAGCACCTATTCCGCTACGATCGGAGCCCATAGACAACCGCCAAATCCGCACGGTAGAATGACATCGGGTTGATGGCAGACATCGTCAGGATCTTCGGACAGGGAGAGGCCACCATGAGCAATGCGGCACAACGCGTACGGGCTCCCGAGCTTACCGCGTTAAACGGGATATCTTTTAACTTGACGGAGTGGATTGCGCAATCCATGTCGGGCGATATGGGCTCAGTCGGGAATAAGGAGGTGTTTCGGCATTCCGATTTCATCTTTATGATCGTCAAAGGCCCGAACACGCGGAACGATTTCCACATTGATCCCTATGATGAGATCTTCTATCAAATCAAGGGAACGATTTACGTGAAATATCGGGATGAAGCCGAGCAGGAACACCTCGCCGAGGTCAAGGAGGGCGAGGTGATGATCATCAATGCCTTCACGCCGCATTCGCCCATTCGCCCGCCGGACACCCTCGGTTTGGTGGTGGAGCGGCCACGCGTTGCTGGCGAAAAAGATGGTATTGTCTGGTATTGTGACACGTGCGGGCACACGCTCCATGCCTTGGAGATGGATTGCCAGGACATCGAAACGCAGCTCAAAGCCGCCCTAGACAGCTTTAATGCCAGCTACGACTTGCGGACGTGCTCGCATTGCGACGCCGTGCTTCCCGACCCGGCAGAGCAGCCGCCCTGGCAACAACTTGCCGCGTCCTCGCCGTAAACTTGCCGACTCCGCCCCGCTCTCGCCCTTGCGGTCATGGCCCGGAAGGCAACGGAGAAGGCGCGCCTTTGTGCGCCAATCCCTGTGCTTCCAAGGCGGCGAGGGCAGCCCCTATCATCCCGGCTTCATTCCGCATCTGCGCGGGCGCCACGGCACAGGCCAGCTCCAGCCGCGGCAGGAATTTGGCATGCTTTTTACTCACCCCACCGCCAAGGATGATCAGATCGGGCCAAAAGTATGCCTGCATGTGGGACAGATAGACGTTGAGACACTTCGCCCACTTCTTCCAACTCAGCCCTTTCGTCTCACGCACCAGAGCCGACGTCCACTTTTCCGCTTCCCGCCCGTTGATTTCGATATGCCCAAGTTCGGTATTGGGGACCAAGTGACCATTGACAAAGAGCGCGGTGCCAATGCCGGTCCCGAGGGTACATAGGAGCACGGTTCCGGCGACGTCCTTGCCCGCGCCGAATCCCATTTCCGCATACCCGGCCGCATCCGCATCGTTGAGAACGGTGACCGCACACCCGGTCGTCTGTTGCAAGACCTCTTGCACGTTATACCCAATCCATTGCGTCGCAATGTTCGCCGCCGTTAACGCCACGCCATGACGAATGGCTGCAGGCATACCGCAGCCAATGGGACCCTGCCAATTAAAATGCGCCACGAGCTGCGCGACGGTCTCAGCGACGGCCTCAGGGGTGGCAGGATCTGGCGTCAGCAACCGATAGCGCTCGGCAAGCAACGCCCCCGTCTGGGTATGGACGGGCGCCCCTTTGATGCCCGTACCGCTAATATCAATGCCGAGAATATCCATCTCGTCCTCCTCGTGTGTGCTCTTGCTGATCAGGTCACGCCTGCGAAACGCGTACAAGTCTACCAAAGAACGCACGGGAGCTGAACCGATCTTCGGTCTCCGGACTCAGGAGCGGCTGAGAGGCAGGCAAACAACGATCCAACGACATGTCATCAAGCGGCATATCCCTGTAGGCGACAGGGACATGCCGCTTGACATTGTGGGCCTGAGGGACGCGCGTCAGGAACGTGGCTTCGCCGTAAGCGCTAAGGTGATATTGGGGCGAGATGTGTTCGGAGAGTTCGTGTGGGTTTGCAGGAGGACACGATGCTTGGTGGGTAAAATACCGAGTTGTTTATCCATTTGATTCGAAGGAAAGATCGCCAGTGCATGAGGCGTCATGCCTAATTCCAACCAATGATTCTCTTTATATATTTCCGTTCTGATCGTATCGCGATCACCCGCTAAAGCCGTGATAATCTTTTCGCCATCTATATGAGGTTCTCCAATAATTCGAGTATCTGCAGGAATATCTTGTTCATTGGGTTTTTTTAAAAAATTATTCATTCTGATAAGTATAGGATTAATTCTTGGAATTAATAATGCAAGCGCAAATAACTCTCTTATGACTTTTTTATCAAATATACCACTAGCTATAATACGGTGTGCATCCAGCTTATAGCCAAGCCTTGTCCAGGCACCACCTGAATCTTTTAAAAGATTAAATATCTGGTCAAGATCGGATAAGGATTTGGGATATTGTAAAATTTCGATGGATACGCAATAAGGGGGTAACGCATAATTCCTTGGGAATGCACTATGTACGATATCGGCCATGAGGTCCCAGGTGGTACGAAGGAGATCGTCAGGCAACGCGACTTTATCGCTTCCGATATAGAAACTATCGGGTACGGCTTTCATACGACCATCCGGGTCCGGCCAAAGTAAAACCTTTCGGGCGATATGGGCGATACCTTGCGATACAAAACGCAACATATCACCCGACGACAGGTTGCCCGTTTCATGATTCCGTGCCAGCGTCAACAGGTTGCTTTCCCAAGAAAACATAGGCCCACAACAGGCGTCAATGGCCCAATCGGGACTGCCTAAAATGCGTCCCCAGATTTCACGTACGCGATAGTCATCTTCTAGAACGACAGCTTTTGCTCCGGCACGGAATGTATCCCCCAGTCGCCCAGGTTCTAAGTCATCACGGGAATAGGTGACAATCGCCTCTCGATGCGCACGCGTTGTTGCGTGATTGTTCGCCAACATGATGGTTTCTCCCTATTGTAAGTCCTGAGGCAAAATTAAATTGATATCTTTCCTCTGGAGAAATTTATATATCAAGGTATTGATGCCCAGGCGCTTAAGTCCCCGAACACAAATAGGTGTCTATCTTTTCTCTGGAAAAACGATATCGCTCATGTCGTCCAGGCACTTATCCCTACCCCAATCTAGTCATGCAGCCGAAGGTACTCGAGAGCTTCTGGGTCTGCTTGAAAAAAAGCGCTCACAAGGCCGAGGAGCGCGGCGTGTGTCGACGTGTAAATGCGTGATGGCGCAGCCAATCCATCACTCTGTCGGCAGTTCGCCGAGTCGGCATGAGTCAGGACAAACACCACGAGTGACTGGCGGGCATGGCAACGGCGGCAGGCACGAAAAAATCCCTTGACTTTCGGGCGTTATCTTCTCATCTTCCAAGAGATGGCGGTAACCGCGCCCCCGTGTCTCACCGCCCCTTATGTTGGGACATCGGGCGCATGTAGGAACGTCATACAGGGAATCCATCACACCCCATGATACCGTTCCAACCGACCCCAGCCTGTGCTTCCGCTCTGGATGCGAACGATCCCTTGGCCAAGTATCGCGACGGCTTTCACCTACCGCAGACGCCGGACGGACAGGCCTGGCTGTATTTGTGTGGCCATTCGCTGGGTCTGCAACCCAAGACCGTGCCGACTTATGTGGCGCAAGAACTGCACGACTGGGCCTGCCTCGGTGTCGAGGGACATTTTGCGGCCCGAAATCCATGGCTGTCGTACCACGAAACCCTGACGGCGCAAACCGCAACCCTCGTGGGCGCCACCCCACTCGAAGTGGTCGTCATGAATGCCCTCACGGTGAATGTCCATCTCCTGCTGGTGTCCTTTTATCGCCCCACGCCCAACCGCTATAAAATCTTGATCGAGGCCGATGCCTTTCCCTCGGACCGCTACGCCGTCGAGTCGCATCTGCGATGGCACGGCTATGACCCCGTGGACGCCCTGCTCACCCTGCAGCCCCGTGACGGCGAAGCGGCCGTGCGCACGGAGGACATCGAGGCGTTGCTGGCACGGGAAGGTCACGCCATGGCCCTTCTTTGGTTGGGCGGCGTGAACTATTACACCGGGCAAGTCTTCGACATGGCTCGCATCACCCAGGCGGGGCATGCTCAGGGATGCCTCGTCGGCTTCGACTTGGCGCATGCGGTCGGGAATGTGCGCCTGCAGCTACACGCCTGGGAGGTGGATTGCGCGGCGTGGTGCTCGTATAAATATCTCAATGCCGGGCCCGGCGCCGTGGCCGGTTGCTTTGTGCACGAACGGCATGCGTATGCGCCGGAGACGCCGCGCTTGGCAGGATGGTGGGGGCACAACAAAACCACACGGTTTCAGATGCCGCCAGCCTTCGACCCCATTCCTGGCGCCGAGGGTTGGCAGCTCAGCAATCCGCCGATCTTGCAATTGGCCGCGTTACGGGCCTCCATGGACCTCTTTGACGAAGTCGGCATGCCGCGTCTGCGCGCCAAGAGTGAACGCCTGACCGGCTACCTGGAATTCCTGCTCGACCATCATGCGCTTGACGGGGTGTCGATGATCACGCCACGCGACGTGCCGCAGCGCGGCGCCCAACTTTCTCTACGCATCGCGCACAACGGGCGCGCCTTACACGACTATTTAACCCAAGCGTATGTCATCTGCGACTGGCGCGAACCGGATGTGATCCGGGTTGCCCCGGTTCCTTGGTATAATTCGTTTACGGATGTGTTGACATTCGTTGATCTTTTGGCCACCGCGCATACCCAGGTAATGCAGTCCCCTTAAACATTAGGGTTGTTCCCCAATAGTTAATGAGGTAGGCTATCCTCCCCCAAACGATGGAGGGAGCCCAGCCAGGTCATTGGTTATCCGAGATGATCGGCAGATGAAAGCCTTAACCGGTGTGTCTCAGACGCAATTTGACTTCTTGCTGCCCGCCTTCAGCCACGTCTATCAACAGGCTCAGCAAAAACGCTATGAGGAGGGTGTCCAAGCTGGCAAACGCAGCCGAAAGCCGGGTGCAGGTATCAAAGGCAAATTACCCACTCTGCCAGACAAACTCCTGTTCGTTCTATATTATTACAAGACGTATCCGACGTTTGATGTTCTTGGTGCACAATTTGGTATGGTACGTTCGAAAGCGAATGAAAATCTCCATAAGCTCTCTCCCATCCTGTATGACACGTTAGTGCAGTTAGACCTCATGCCTTATCGAGAGTTGAAGACCCCAGAGTCGTTGAGGGAGGCGTTGTCAGGTGTGGATCAACTGATTATTGATGCGACTGAAAGAAGCTATCGCCGGTCACAAGATGAGACGACCCAACGTGAACACTATAGTGGTAAAAAAAAGCCATACGCTGAAAAATACAGTGATGTCGATGCCGGATAAATGGATCGTCTTTCTGGGCCGTACGTTTAGTGGTCACAACCATGATTACAGCATGTTAAAACAAGAGTTCCCACTGGACTTAGACCGGTTTAGTGACGTAGAAGTTTGGGTGCACCTGGGTTATCAGGGGATTCAGTCGGACTACAAAGGCGAAATGCTTGAGATTCCACACAAGAAACCCCGGAAGAGCAAGACGAATCCGACTCCAGAATTGACGGCGGAGCAGCAGGCGGCGAATTATGCCGTGAGTCAAGTTCGCATCTTGATCGAACATGCCATCGGCGGTATGAAGCGTTTCAACATTTTGGTGCAGCGTTTCCGCAACCGCAAAGATCACTTTGAGGATGATTCGGTGGGCATCTGGGCTGGGCTAGGGAACCTGATCTTATGCTATTGAGGAACAACTCTATTGACGATACAAGATGTCGAGCATGCGCCATTGTGGGCTCCGGGAGCCGTTGGCCGGGAGTACGAGGATTTTTTGCAGCATCTGGAGGCGGCGCAACCCCTCCTGGAGCGACAATACGGCCCACATTGGCTAGTCGTTCTGCTGGTCGATGAATTGGACGCTGCAGTTGACGCCCTACGGAACGACCAATTTTTTCAGAATCTGCGTAATTTATTGATGCTCTCTCGTTTTCATCGCCATTTTCGTCTGGTCGCCAGTGGTGTGAACACGATGGCCGACCTCATTACATCTGGCTCCTCACCGTTGAACAATTTACGCAATCAATATTTAGGCATCCTGACCGAGACCCAAGCGCGTCAGCTCATTGCCGCTGGGTTCGCAGACGGTCTTGATCGTGAGGCCGAAATACTCCTGTTCCACCGTATGGGCCGGCACCCATACCTGCTCCAAGGGCTCCTGGAATATTTATGGGAGGACGGTGGCAAGATCGACGAGTTCGCCATCCGGCAGGCGGAGAGGACCTTTCTCCGCGAACATCATGATTTTCACCGTTGGCTAGACGCTTTTGGAGAGGCGGAGCACGCCATCTATCAGCTCTTAGCCGAGAGTCCGAAAGGCACCTTGCACATCCGCGATATTCGTCGTGGCATCGATGCTTCCCACGCGTTTCATCTTGATGACGCCCTCACTATCCTCAGTTATCACGGCGTGATCGATGACCGCGATCCCGACGAACCCAAAATTGCCGGAGTGCTGTTTCGTGATTGGTACTGGCATAGGACGCCGGAGCCGTCCGCTCGCCGGACGCTCAGTCTGTTCTACAGCTACTCTCATCGAGATGAGACGCTGAGAAATGACCTTGAGACGCATCTGGCATTGCTCAGGCGCCAAGAGATCATCGCCAGCTGGCACGATCGCCAGATTTCGGTTGGCCAGGAGTGGGAAGGGCAAATCGACCGGCATCTCGAGGAAGCCGATATCATTCTCCTGCTCATAAGCTCGGATTTTCTTGCCTCCGACTACTGCTACGACATCGAAATGCAGCGTGCTTTGGCGCGCCATGAGGCGGCAGATGCTGTTGTCATTCCGGTCATGATTCGTCCTGTGGACCGCACAGATGCGCCATTCGAGACTTTACAAGCCCTTCCCACGGATGCAAGGCCCGTGACGACCTGGGATAATCAAGATGAAGCCTGGCTCAATGTGGCGCAGGGTATCCGCCAGGCAGCTGAGAGGCTTCGCACGTTCTAAATCCTCCTGTGTCAAATGCTGCCCCCCATCCTAGCCTTCCCCAACCAGGGGGACGGGGTATCTATCGTATGCTAATAGGATGCGACATATGCATGAACGGAGCGGTCAATGCATCCAATCCGCAACGCGAAGGTTGGGAACCCGCTGGAAATCCCGCAGGTTGGCGGAGAGCAGCAGGGCATCATGAACCAAGGCGATGGCCGCGATCTTGAGATCCATCGTCCCGATGCGAATACGCTGGTGGCGCAAATATTGGAACGCCTTGGCCGCTTGGTCATCGAACAGCACCAGTTGCCACCGCGAAAAGAAGTCAAAAAGGCGCAGCAACTCTTGGTAGGCAGGCACCTGTCGAGGCGCATCGTCGGATCGGTTGATCAATGCTAACCATCCCCGCATCTGTTCTTCGACGGTGATAACCGTCGTGGCAACGTCCTGATCAGCTGAGGCGTTCAGCCGGGTCGTGAAGGTGACGAACTGGGAATAAGCGGGGTATTTGAGTACGTTGATATGGTCGGTGTCCAGCAGAATCACAACTGTGCCTGCCGGCGGTCCGCTTCGCGGATGCGCTGCCCTTCTTCATCGATTTCCTGCATCACCGGATCATCCGCAAACATGCCCAGCGTGCTCCGCCAATCCTTTTTTCCAGCCACGGGGGCAGACTGTGAGAGGAGTTGAGCCACGGTTGCTTCTAAGGCGGTGACCCGTTCTTCGAGGGTCGGCGTTGTCATCATCACTCCATTTGTTTGGGCTGCATCGTGCGCCGATCATGGTTTCAAGCCGAATTATAGCATACGGGTAGGTCGCCGATGAGGTCGGTACAGCTAGGTGAGGCTCTCGACCTGTTTATGGCCTCTCGCCTCTGAAGGCGCCCACCGTATCACGTTTCGGAGTATGTTAAAATCGGTGCGGGTACAGGCGCCAGGGTGTAGGCACTGTGATAAGCGCGATAAAGAGGCACCTCTTGCATGACTAACGACGGGAAACCCACCCGCTCACGTGCGACGTTTTGCCGCATCTGCGAAGCTGCGTGTGGCTTGCGCGTCGATATGGACGCGGCTGGCCGTCCGCTCCACATCCGCCCGGACCGGCAGCATCCGGTGAGCCGAGGATTCGTCTGCGCCAAGGGCACGCGGTTTTTGGAGGTAGCGCAGCATCCCGAGCGGCTCCTACATCCCTTGCAGCGGCAGGCGGATGGCCGCTATGCGCAGGTCACCTGGCCGCAGGCCATGGCGTTGGTGGCCGAGCGCTTGCGGCCGATTCTCGAGCACCACGGGCCGCACGCCATTGGTATCTACTTCGGCAATCCGCTGGCGTTCCACACCATGGGCGCGCTGAGCATGCTCGCCTTCATGCGGGCTTTGGGAACGCGCAATGTGTTTACGGCTGGGAGCCAGGATTGCAACAACAAATTTGCCGGCGCGCAGATCGTCCATGGCAGCCCGCTGATCCATCCCATTCCGGATCTGAACCACACTGACTTCGCCTTGATGCTCGGAACCAATCCGGCTGTCAGCCAGTCGAGTTTTGTGCATCTGGAAGGCGGCAGCACGGTCTTCGATCATCTGGTGCAGCGTGGTGCGCGTGTCGTATGGGTGGATCCCCGCCGCACGGAAAGCGCGCAGCGGTGGGGAGGGCATCTCCCGATTCGTCCCGGGACCGACATTTTTCTGCTCCTCGCCTTGCTGCACGAGCTGCGGGGTCGGTATCAGCCGGATGCGGCCATGGAAGGACTGGAGCGCTTGCTGGACCTCGCCACATCCTACCTTCCGGAGCGGGCCTCGGCTCTGACGGGCATTGCACCGGCGCGTCTGCATGAGGTTGCGGAAGCCATCCGACAGGCGCGCCGCGCCACCTTTCACATGTCTGTTGGGGTGAATCAAGGGCCTTTCGGCACGCTGTGTTATGTGGCGCTGCAGGCGTTGGCCTATCTCTCTGGCAATTTTGACCAGCGCGGCGGGGTGCTATTTCATCCGCTCGCTGTGCTCATGGCCGCGCTCGGCCAGCGTTTTGGCCTGGGCAAGGCGGAGCCGCGCAGTCGAGTTGGGCAGTATCCGAGTGTGCTCATGTCGCTGCCCGGCGGCATTATGGCCGATGAAATGTTAACCCCCGGCCCGGACCAAATACGGGCACTGATCGTGGTGAGTGGCGATCCGCTCCTTTCCGTTCCGGGTGCGGCAAAGCTGCGGCAGGCATTGCAGGGATTGGAGTTCTTGCTCGGTCTGGATTTATTTCAAAATACCACCGGCTACGAAGCCGACCTGCTACTGCCCACCACCAGTTGGTTGGAGCGTTGGGATGTGGCCGCGGCGACGGCGATGTTCCAACATGCGCCCATGATCCAATATGCCGGTGCGGTACAGCCCGCCCCTGGAGAAGTCCGCGCCGAGACGCGTATCCTGGCCGAGATGAGCCTGGCGCTGGGCCGGCCGCTCTTGGGCAAGCGCTTGCTGGCGCGATGGTGGGGCCGGATGCCATGGGATACCGTTTTGACCGCACTTTCCCAGGTGGCGTTTTGGCCAGCGCGCCTCTGGTTCCGTGGCCGGCCAGGCATTCCGGCGCCCAGCCCTCAACCGGGCCGCTACGTCGGACGCGGCCCGTGCACGCCGGGACGCCGGGTGCGATTCTGGCACGCCGATCTCGACAGCGAGCCACAGCGTCTGGCGGCGTACAGCACTGAATGGGCGGCGCGGCCCACCATGGCGGATGATCCGGCATCTCTGTCCCTGACCCTGATTGGCCGCCGCCGCCGGTTGGGGCACAACAGTTGGTTGCATGGCGCGGTGCACAACGGACGGGCAGAGAACACCGTATGGCTATCTCCACGCGATCTGGCGGCACTGGGTCTGCCCAACGGCGGGGACGTGGCGTTGCACACGGCCAGCGCCACCTTATGCGCCACGGCCACCCCTCGCGCTGACGTCGCCCCCGGTCTCGTCGTGGCGCCGCACGGCCTGACCGGGACGAATGTCAACGCGCTCATTCCGTCCGGTCACGACATGATCGAGCCCCTGAGCGGGCAACACCGCATGACGGGTATCCCGGTCCGGGTAACCCTTGGGAATGCGGAATGCGGAATGCGGAATGCGGAATAAAGAATACAACTCGGCTCCCCTGCTTTCACAGAAGAAGACGGGGACGGGAGAGCAAGACGCATGCGGCATGCAGCATACAAATCTGCTTCGTCATTCCGCATTCCGCATTCCGCATTCCGCATTCAAAGCGCCGGTGAGGATGGCGACGATCTCGTCCAGCATCGCTTCAGCCCGTTGGCGCAATTGCTTACGGGTCAAATGCGCGATCGGATGCGAGGTGAAGATCAGCGGAAAATCCGGCGCGCCCCACATGTCGGCCATCGCCCGCGAGGTGTCGATAAAAATGTCGGTACAAATCGTGACCGCAGGAATGCCGGCCTTTTCCACATGGATGCCATCGTGCACACTGCACGCGCTGCACGAGCCTCAACTGACAATGGCGACGATGACGTAATCGCACGCCGCCGCCATGGCCTCGACGGCCGCCGAGTCAGCCGGTTTGGACGCCGACGGTTTGCGGTGGTACTCGACATGGACGACACCGAAGCGCTCCCGCAAGACGGCCTCGATCTCCTCTAACAACTCTTTGGCGTTTTCTTTACTGTCATCAATAAGCCCCAGGCGCTTGTAGGCCAGGTCGGGCAAGCGCGGCGCGCTGACAAATGCCGGCACGAGAGGTTGTGTGGTGGGATCGACCAGCAGGTGCTGTTGTTTGGTAGCCAGTGCCATGGATGTGTTCCCTATTTGAGAATGCCGGTGAACACCTGGTACATATCTGGATGCGATGGGCTTCACGATATTTCTGCAGGAAAAATTTGTATAGAAACGTATCTTACCACATTCGGTAGGAGAGGTCGCCAAGCGTTTTGCAGCGATGCGGGTTACATGGCGGTTCGGTATGCTACAATCTTTTTGT
Source organism: uncultured bacterium (assembly GCA_965178525.1). Lineage (GTDB taxonomy): Bacteria > Tectomicrobia > Entotheonellia > Entotheonellales > Entotheonellaceae > CBCXVS01. Next base: position 17,066 of record CBCXVS010000126.1, read on the forward strand.
GCCTTACGTGGGCACCGTCTGCAAGTCTGTATGAAAAGTCTTGTGCCACCTTTCTACAGGAGAGGATAACGCTACGTTTTACCGGCGCTTATCTTCTACGGTGGTCTCCTAGGCAAACCATACGGATGAAGATGCGTTGTTAAGGAAGATAACGGAGCCGTGCAGAATCTAATCGACTGGGTCACGGACGGTAGCCAGGCGGATCAGATCGCCACGGCCTTGCGCCATAGCGGCAGGGCTCGGCGGGGGATATCAGCAGGGCGTGTGAGAGCAGGCAATTGGTATGCCTGCAATGGCTGTGTCACAAAAATACCACAAAATCTCCACGTCATCCCCATGCAATCCCCATGTGCGACCATTCCAAATATGTTATAGGTTATGTCACTCGCTTTGATGGCTTATGAAAGGAGGCTGATGTATGGGACGTAGACTCATGTTGGCCATGATGGTTCCCCTCCTCCTGGGCGGACTTGCTGGGAGTCTTATGGCTCAGGATAAACGGAAGCCGGTGAAAATCGAGGGAAAGAGTGTGCTCCCTCTGCGTGTGTTATCACGTCCATTTTCCAACATTTACAAAGAGCCTGATGAATCGAAAGGAACGGTTGAAGAAAACGTCGCGACGTTTCGCCCATTTTACGTCTACACCCGTCCCAAACAAAAGGCGACGCAAACCGATGCCAAAGGGTGGTATGAAGTGGGTAGCGACAACTGGGGAACGGTGCTCGGCTGGATGAAAGCGGACGATGTGTTCGAATGGAAACAGACCATGAGTCTGGCCTATACCCATCCCGAGGGACGCCAGCCCGTTTTAATGTTCGACAACCGCGATCCCCTACTCGGGCTGGTCAAAGCCCCATCAAAAGAGCGCGTGCAAAAAGTCGGAGAACTCTACGTCGCGCTGGACACTGGCCCGCCCCTGCCGGACGTTTTTCCGGTGCGCTCAGTGGAGCCGAAGAAGGCGATTGACATCACGAAACAATTTTACCTTCTGCCCATTTTGGAGTTTGGCGGCATTGAGATGGAAAATCGCGAAGGGCGTATTTTGAAGCTTGCCGCAGCAACCGCCGCGGGTCCGGGGGCCAGAGACGAGACCGATGTTCGCAAAAGTCAAGCGTATCTCTCGGAAGCCACGCAGGACGTCACGGCGATCGGGCTTGAAAAACTCCGGGCATTGGAACTCGACCTCGTCTTTGTGATGGATATGACGGGAAGTATGCAGCCGTATATCGACGCCACGCTGCGGGTGATCAAGGACATTGCCCTCGTGGCCACGCGAGACAGTGAGCTTAAAGAAGGGTTGCATTTCGGGCTGTGGGGCTATCGGGATTCGAAAGATGAGGCGCGGCTGGAGTTTAACACCAAAAACTTCACCCCGGCGCTGCAGCCCGTGGCCGATTTCGAGCAGACACTGAAGAGCGTCCGAGCGGCTCGTGTGGGGAGTGAAGATTACCCGGAAGATGTCTTTTCAGGTGTGGACCAAGCCATGCGTGAGACCCAATGGCGTGAGGGGTCGTTGCGCTTTCTCGTGCTGGTTGGCGATGCGCCTAGCCACGGCATGGAACACCCGCGCAACTACTCGGGGCAAAATGAGACCACCCTGCGCGCCTTTGCCGACGACAACAAACTGTATATCTTTGCGCTCCACATTAAGAACCCCGATCCGCGCGCCAGGCCCTTTCACGACATTGCCGAGCCCCAGTTCCGGCAACTGGCGAGCAACCCCGGCATGGAAGGTCTCGCGGCCTACTACGATGTCGCCTCCAATGATTTAGCCGGGTTTCAACAAAAAGCCAAAGACATTGCCAGAGCTTTTGTCAGTCTGGTGAGTCAAGCCAAAAAGGGACACGTGGCGGTCCCACCGCCGGCCGTGGCGTCGGCCCATGCGGCGGGCGCATCGTCACCGGCCCCCAGCGCGGCCACGCTCGCCGCCAAAATGGGACATGCGGCGTTGGTGCAGTGGATCGGCAAAGAGACAGAGGCCAAGGCCCCTCGGGATATCACCGCCTGGGTCGTGGATAAGGACTTGGCCGACCCCTCGATCCAATCGATGGACGTCCGCTTGTTGATCAACAAAAGACAAATTGACTCCCTGAAAACCGTGTTGGGCGAAGTCATTGCGGCCGGACGGCGCGGGCAAATCGGCGGGAAGGACTTTTTTACCGTCTTACAAGCCACCGCGGTGACGGCCACGCGCACGCCGGATCAGATTAAAAATGCCAAATCCATGGCCGATGCTGGCTTGGTGCCGGAGTTTTTGGTGGGCTTGCCCTATAAAAGCAAGCTGATGGCTATGAACAATGAACTCTGGGCCAGTTGGTCAAATGACGAGCAAGACGAGTTCCTCACCGATTTGGATGCCAAGGTCCAACTGTACACGGTCATTCATGACACGCCGGAGGGGTGGATTAAGCTCAATGAGGACGATGACCCTGATGAAGCGGTTTACCCGATCCAGCTCGAAATGCTCCCTTAGCGGGACATGGCGCAAACGCGCCTCCTCTCCGGGCTCTGCCAGCAGGCGTTGGCCGGGCGCGGAGCCCACAACGGTTTGATGAGCGTTGAGGACACCCTATGCAAAGCACGGTGGAGGCACAGGCCGCCGCCGACCAGGCGATCTTGTGCTTGCAGGATGTTTGTAAAGAACGGGAAAAGGGCGGCAATCGCTTTGTCTTGACGGTGCCATCTTTTATTATCCAGCCGGGTGAATTCATTGCCATTGTCGGCGCCAGTGGCTGTGGTAAGAGCACCTTGCTCGACATGCTGGCCCTGGTGTTGCGGCCCACGGAAGCGGGCGCGTTCACGATCCGTCTGCCCAACCGGGGCGAGGTCTATTGTGTCACGGAGATGGAAGAGGAATCCCTGGCTCAAATTCGCAAGTCCGATATTGGCTACGTCCTGCAAACGGGCGGTTTACTGCCTTTTCTCAGCGTTCGGGACATTAGAGTTGTTCCTCAATAGCATAAGATC
>CBCXVS010000127.1:0-19743 GCA_965178525.1 uncultured bacterium
GACTTTTGAATTGGGCCAACCTGTTGATCTACTTAACCCTCCGCCTATTCTGCCAGGGGAACTTCGGCCTAGAGGCACGACGGGTCTCAATATCGGTACAATCCCTTTTGCGCCGGTGGCCGTAGACTATCAACCCGAGGCGGAAATCCTCGGGCGTGGCACGGACCACGTCTGACATCTGTTCCCGGGCAATGAGATACTTCGAGCGTCCATCTAGCTCGCCCCACATACTGCCCGAGCTATCCAGAATAAAAAAAACGTGTGCCTGTACTTGAGCCGCCTCCGCACCCGTAGGCAGTTTGAGCCCCTGCCACCATACGCCAACGAGGAGCAACGTAGCGACGAGCCATGCCCGCGGTGCAGCGTGACGCCTTTGTCTGACACAAACTACCATTCGCAATCCTCCTCCTTGGCTATTATTTTTTTGCATGAGTTGGAATCGTGAAAGCTTAACATGCTCGAACACAAGAAACATAAGGATTACGTGGGGATTATGTGAAATTTATGTGAAGCTTCAATGCGCTTAGGCGCAACGTGGACCGGTATGGTGTGGCTCAGACGACTGGAAAACGCTAGCGATAACCGATATGCTGCAGCAGTCCCCTACATATGCATAGGCAAGGAACATGGCAAAACATGGAGATCGGTATGCAGGTACGCCGTTTAATTTGGCTCTTTCTCATGGCCTGGACGTCGATTGTCACATGGACAAGCTCAGTGCACGCCTTAGAGCAGGCGCAAGTTCCCGATGCACTCCTCCATGGCCTAGAGCTGGCCCGCCAAGAGCGTTACGACGAGGCGATTGATGCATTGCAAGAGGCCGTTCAGCAGGGAGGGGCGCTCGATTATACCTATCACAACTTGGGGGTTGTGTATGATAAGGTCGGCCGCTACGAGGCGGCCATCAACGCTTTTCGCGAGGCCGTTCGTTTAGATCCGGACTATGCCCCTTCACACTATAGTCTTGGCTCTATCTATCTGAAGCAAAAGACGTATCGCAAAGCCATCGACGCCTTCCGCAAAACCCTCCGCTTGCAGTCTACCCATGCGGCTGCCCATTACGACCTAGCCTTGGCCTACTGCCGTGCCGAGCGCCTGCGCGAGGCCGTGAGCGCCTTGAGGGCCTATCTGACGGTCGCACGCAAGCAGCCGGCGCAGAAACCCTGGATTGCCCAGGCGGAAGCGCTCATCCGAGAGCTGCAGTATGCCATGGTGGGGCTGGAACCGCCGCCACCGGTACCACTGGCGCCACCAACACCACCGAAGCAAGCACCATCGGTCCCGCCTATCGAACGGAAGCCTAAAACGTCCGAATCGGTCCCGTCTGCCCCGCCGCAGTACAGACCTCCCGCCGTGGGTTCGACGCCTGCCCCACAGGCCGCGTCCTTGCAAGCGCGTGCATCTCTGCCATTGGAGAGATTCACCTCCCGATACCGGGCCGCTCTGATCATCGGTAATGCCAGCTATCAGGACAATCCTTTGCGGAATCCTCTCAATGATGCTAACGACATGAACAGGGCCTTAAAATATCTTGGCTTTGAGGTCCAGCTGCACCTCGACGTCGACCGACGGGCGATAGAGCAGGCCATCACGGATTTCCGGAAGCGGCTGCGCCCAAGGAGCCTCGGGCTTTTCTACTACGCCGGCCATGGGATACAGTTCGATAATGAGAATTATCTCATTCCCATCGATGCTCATATTGCCGACTCAACCGACATACCCTATGAGGCCGTTCCCGTCGGCCGGGTACTGGCGAAGATGGGTCGAGAAGTAGACGCGGTGAACATCGTCATTCTCGATGCCTGCCGGGACAATCCGTATACGCGCCGGTGGCGATCTTTACAACCGGGCTTAGCCCCGATTCGGGCCAGTGCTGAAACTCTGATTGCCTATGCGACCTCTCCGGACCGGGTCGCATACGATGGCGGCGAACGCAACGGGCTCTATACCCGGCATCTGCTAGAGTACATCCGGTTGCCTGGCCTACAGATCGAGCAGATGTTCAAAAAGGTTCGGCGTGCCGTGAAACGTAGCAGCATGGGAGAGCAAGTGCCATGGGATCATACCTCTCTCACCCGTGATGTCTACCTGGCCGAGTGGCCGCTACCCGCACGCTAACGCCTATCGACAGTCACGCTTCGTGCGGCGCACTGCAGTTGTAGCATCACCTCTTCCCATGACAGCTAGAACGCCATTTCCCGCGCTCCCCTTCCCGTCCTACAATCCGTGTTCCACCGCTTGCGGCTGCCCCAGGGAAACAGTACAGTCTGCAGGCAGGGGATCGACCAAGCGCGGATTGAGACCCTGTTTCCCTCGAAAAGGTAGATCAGCGATGCAGAAGGATTTGGCGCCCTTCAAGACCCAGCCGGCCGACTTTGAGCTGTTGCGGGAGGAACAACGCAAGCTTGGCAATTCCGTCCTGTCTGCCACTACCAGGGAAATGTAAAATGCCACTCATACCTCAAGCAATGCGTCGATGGAAGGTGGTTGAGCAGTGGCTTGGAGAGCAGAGCGCTCAACGCCGGAGGGATTTGGAGCGTCCCAGGCGCAAGCGGTTCAACCAATTGCCAGTCGTTGATTTTCTAACGGGCCGGATAAAGCGGATCGGTAGGGGCTTCGCCCGGGTCCAAGACGCCTGTTCTGAGTTTTACACCAATTATTGGAAGGAAGTGCTTTTTTGCCCGATCAACGAGATTCCTCAGGGACGTGAACGCATGGTGGCCGAGCTGATTTGGCGGCTTCGGAACGTCCGGCGTCGACACAGAATTTATGGGCACGATGTGGCCTGGGCGGAGCGTGTGGTGGCAGAACACGAGGATGATCCAGAGATAAGCACCCTTCAAAGGAGGCTATCGGCGCGCTGGGCAGGCCATCGAATTCGGCCGGAACAGTTGGATTTGCTTATGGTTGTCGTTCAGTCTGGCACGTTGCGTCAGTACTTATTGACCCAAGCCGAACGATCGCAACTCGCCTGGGCTGAACCCTTTGCCTGGTCCGCCACGCCGCGGGCGTTTTCGCCTGCGGTTTTGCGCCACTGTGCCATGGCCGTGTCGCAGCACACGGGTGGTGGCCCCTTAGCACTTGGCGGCAATATTGATTTAGCATTGAATGTCTATCGGGCGTCGCAAACCCAGGCGTCCGATGAGATGGCCGATGCGCCGCATGACAAGCAGCTAGCGCAGCCTCCATTCCCCGTGCAGGGGACGGCCGAAAGCGTGCATGACCAGCTACTTGGCGACCCCTCGATATCTTTGGCGTTGTTGCAGGAGCTTCACTTGGCGTTGCAAAGCTCAGAAGGGGCCTACTTTGATTACGGGGGTGTAACCTGCATGGAGCACCGCTTTTTTGCCTCATTTAGGCTGGTAGATGTCGATGATGTTGAGAGCGCGAAGCAAGTGGCAGCCGACCGCAAGCAGGCATTCACTGACGCTAGGACGCGCTTTGATTTGCTCTTCCATACGCGGGAAGTGCGTGACCGTCGCAATGAACCACCCCATCTTGCGCTCCGTGTCGCCATCAAGAAGCATCACGACATGAGGTTCATCGACGTAGATGTGCCAGTAGACTTTTGGGCGCATGATGATGGCCTATCGCCCACGGGTCGGGTCGTTGACTACCTAAACGTTGCGAACTCACTCGAAGAAGTGACGCTGCATTATTGGCTCGATGGCGCCTCCAGAATCACATCGGGGTTGTTAGACATGGTGAGTGACTCGCAAAAAGTGAGTAAGCTCATCCAGGACAATTCTGCGGTCGTGGCGGGTGTCTTTGCTTTGTTTACAGGTCAACTACTGGGCCTGAGCTTTAACGCCAAAGCAACTCTGTATTTAACCTTTGCGCTGTTCTGTGGCGTGACGTTCGGACCGGCGATCTATTACCTGTTATACGGGCGATGGGTCGGATACGATCAGACCCCGTTTTACGCACACAGCGGCGTGGGCCTAAACCAGCGCGTATGGTAACACGGATTGGCTTCCATCTCTACCATACCCAGTCGAATGCCACACGGAATCGGATCACGAGCCGAGCAAAGAGGAGAGACTATGGATTTCCCGGGCTACGAACTCCCCGAGGAGTTGCAATTACTGCAGCAGACGGTCCGGCGCTTTATGCAAGAAGAGATTATTCCCCTGGAACCGGGCATGGATCCAGAGGCCATCAACCTGGATGACGATACCTGGAATCGCCTGGTGACCAAAACCAAAGCGGCTGGCTTATGGGCGCTTTGGGCCCCCGAAGAATTCGGCGGGCAAGGCCTGGGAACGTTTGCGCATACCATTCTCCTGGAAGAGATGGCGCAGCATCGTAACGGCCTGTATAACCCGGGCTATGGCGTATTTGGCCGTTTCCCCCCCAATGTCTGCTACGAGTGTTCTCCGGAGCAGGCGGAGCGCTGGGTCATCCCGACGATTCGCGAGGGCAAAAAAGTCTTCTTTGCCGTCTCCGAGCCAAGTGGGGGGTCGGATCCGGCCGGGGCGATTCAGTGCCGTGCGGTGCGCGATGGCGATCACTGGGTGATCAACGGTACCAAGACCTGGATTTCCGGCGGCGTGGAAGCGGAGTGGGGCATTGTTTTTGCCCGCACCGATCCCACCAAAGGCCGCGAAGGCGTGTCCTGCTTTTTTGTCGATAAGGGCACGCCAGGGTTTGAAGCCAACTTTATCCCGGTGATTCGGCCCTATTATCCCTCCGAGTTGGTCTTCAAGGATTGTGTCGTGCCGCAGGCCAATCTGCTCGGCAAGGAAGGCGATGGGCTCGGCATGGCGTTGTGGCTGCTGACCAAGAATCGTTTCCCCTACTCGGCCGCCAACATTGGCGTCGCGGTGGCGGCCCTGCGCATGGCGACAGCCTATTGCAAGACACGTGAGACGTTCGGACGTCCGCTCAGCACCCGCCAAGCGGTGCAGTGGATGCTGGCCGATTCGGAAGTCGAAGTGCGCGCGGCCCGTTGGCTGACCTGGGAAGGCGCCTGGAAAGTCGACCGGGGGGAGGACCATCGGCACGAAGCGTCGATTGCCAAGCTCTACTCCAGCGAAGTGCTGGGTCGGGTGGTCGACCGGGCCGTACAGATTCACGGCGGCTACGGCGTGGCCAAGGAGCTACCGCTGGAGCGCTGGTATCGAGAGGCGCGCGTCCGCCGCATTGGGGAAGGTCCGTCAGAAGTGCAACGGTTTGTCATCGCACGCAATATGTTGCGTGATTAATGCCACAGGAGACATGGCGTGGCTCTGCGTATCAGCGCCGAACTCTCTCACATTTGTCCGCTAGACGAGATCACCGCGCATGCCGCTGCCTTGGAAGCATACGGCTTTCACCGCGTCTGGGTGCCCGATACGGTGGTATCGCCCTGGGAAGCCTGGATGGCCGCCAGTCTGATCCTACAGCACACCCAGCGCTTGCAGGTCGGACTCGGGGTGACCAACCCATACACGCGCCATCCGGTGGTGGTGGCGCAGATGGCGGCGATGATGCAACGGTATAGTGGCGGGCGTTTGACCATTTCCCTCGGCAAAGGCATTGGCCGTTTCTTGGACAAGGCCGGGGTCGTACAACACGACACGGCTGTAGAGGAGTGCGTCACGGCCTTGCGGGGACTGATCGCCGGGGAGCGTACCACCGTGACCGGCAGCGCGTTTCAGATTGACGCCATGTTGCTGCGCACGCAGCCGCCGGAGACGCCCGTGCCCATCTACCTCGCGGCTATCGGACCCAATGGCTGGGCCAGTGCCATGCGCGTGGCCGATGGGGTCGCGACGGTTTGGAGCGACACGCTGGCGGAGACGCGCCAGCAATTTATGGTCGAGCGCGTTCTGCCGACTGCCGTTCTCATCCCGTTTGCCCAATCGCGGACCGATTTCTTTGCGCGCCGAGTCACGTCGCTGCACGACCTGCGGCAACGGGTGGCCAAGCTCGAAGACGCCGGATGTGACGAGGTGATCGTTGCCTATGCAGACATGGCCGATCTCGACACCGCAGCCCAACTCCTGCAATGAGTCCTACCGCGATTTAGCGTTTCGTGTATAATGCGACCGTCGCATCATGCTGATCATCATTTTATATTTCATGGAGGATGGATTGTGACGTATGGACGGCGCCTATTCGCGTGTTTCATGGCAGCGGCCTAGTTCTGCCTCGTCCTGGGTACGGCAGTGGCGGCGGACCAAGAAATCACCGTGGGCTATCAACTCGTGTGTAACCCCTGGAAAGTCCCCATTGCTTCCGGCGAATTTGAGAAAGTCACGGGGTACAAGATTAACTGGCGCAAATTCGATTCGGGTTCGAAGGTCATCACGGCCATGGCCTCAGGTGATGTCCACATCGCCTTGGCGGGCTCGAGTCCCATTGCGGCGGGTGTGAGCCGTGGTATCGACATGCAACTCTTCTGGATCACCGAAGATATCGCGTCGGCCGAGGCGCTCGTGGTGCGGGACGGTTCGGGCATCGTGGCGCCACAGGATTTGAAGGGGAAAAAACTCGGGGCGCCCTTTGTGTCGACGACGCATTTCCACACGCTGTTTGCACTGGAACAATTTGGCATCGAGCCCAGTGCGTTGACGATTCTAAACATGCAGCCGAATCAGATTGCCGCGGCCTGGATTCGCGGTGATATCGATGCGGCCTTTGTGTGGGATCCGGCGCTGGGCCGGATCAAGAAAACGGGCAAGGTGCTGATTACGTCGGGACAGTTGAGCAGTTGGGGCAAGGCCACTTTTGACGGCATGGTGGTGGCGAAAAAATTTGCCGAAAGCGACCCGGAATTCATGGCCAAGTTTGTGCACGTCATTGCCAAAGCGGATGCCGCCTATCGCGACGATCCAAAGACCTGGACGCCGGATTCGCCAATGGTCAAAGCCATTGTCAAAATGGTCGGCGGTAATCCCGATGACGTGCCCGGCGTGCTGGCCTTGTATGGTTTCCCAACGCTTGAGGCGCAGGCGTCGTGCCGCTGGCTGGGTTGCGGCAAGGAAGGCGGTGCCGCGCGTGCCCTCCAATTTACCGCCGAGTTTTTGAAGGCGGAGAAGAAAATCCCGGCTTTGCAGCCGGACTATAGCCAATTTGTCACGTCGGCGTATGTCGAGGCGGCCATGAAGTTACCGTAACCCGTCCATGCCCCCCTTGACGAAAGGAGGCGTGAGTCTTGAGGAAGGCGTGCCATGAGTACCCTACAAATCAGTGATATCACCGTCATTTATCCTGGAACCCGTCCGGGGGAAGACGTCCAGGCGCTGGAGAAGATCGATCTGACCATCCACGACCGCGATTTCGTGGTCGGGCTGGGCGCCTCGGGCTGTGGGAAAACCACGCTGTTGAACCTGATGGCGGGTTTCATCGCGCCGACGCATGGGCACATCCGCCTCGACGATCAGGAGATCACTGGCCCTGGGGCCGATCGCGGCGTCGTGTTCCAAAAGCATGCGCTGTTGCCCTGGCTCAATGTGTTAGAAAACACGGCATTTGGCCTCAAGCTCCAGGGCGTGCCGAAGACGCAGCGGCGCGAGATCGCGGTGCAAAATCTGGCGCGCGTTGGGCTCCAAGAATTTCACCACCATGCTATCTACCAGCTCTCCGGCGGCATGCAACAGCGGGTGGGCATTGCGCGAGCGCTGACCAGCGATCCGGACATGTTGCTGATGGACGAGCCGCTTGGCGCGCTCGATGCGCTGACGCGTGAGAACCTGCAGGAGCTGATTCTCGATGTGTGGCATGAGACCGGGAAAATGGTGTTTTTCATCACCCATAGTGTCGAGGAGGCGCTGTTCATGGCCACGCGCCTGATTGTCATGTCGCCGCGGCCAGGGCGCATCACCCATACGTATGACCTCGATTTTCAAACGCAATTCTTCCAATGCCGCGATGCTCGGGCGGTGAAATCGAGTCCCGAGTTTATTGCCAGGCGGGAGGTTGTGCTCGGTATCATTCACGGCGACGAACGCGTTGAAAGTGCGCTGCATGGCTAATGCATGGCGTTCCACCGCGGCGCGCTTGACGCCACCACGCCGTCGCGGTGGCTGGTTGTCGCGCCTGTTTGCCCATGGCGCGGTCTCGCCGGGCCATGCCTATGGCACACCGGGGCAGGGCCGTAGCCTTGCGATCAGTATCGCCACCAGTCTCGGGTTGTTTCTGTTGTGGTATGCCGTGACTGGGCTCGGGATGATTCCGCCCCTATTCCTCCCCTCACCCGCTGACGTCTGGGCGAAATGTGTCGAGGTTGCAACCGAAGGGTTTGGCGGCGCGACGCTGCTGCAGCATACCCTGACTAGTATGTAGCGCGTGTTTGGCGCCTTCTTTCTCGCCGCCATCACCGCCATCCCGATTGGTATCTTGATGGGTGTGAACCGTGTGACACGCGGCCTCTTTGACCCGCCGATTGAGTTTTACCGGCCGATTCCGCCACTCGCCTACCTGCCCCTCATGGTCATCTGGTTCGGCATTGGCGAGCGCACGAAGATCATCATCATTTTTCTTGCGGTCTTCGCGCCCATGGCGCTCAACGCCCGTGCCGGGGTGCGCTCGGTCTCGATCGAGCAAATTCATGCCGCGTATTCCATGGGGGCGACACGCATCCAGGTGATTTGGCACGTGATCCTGAAGGGAGCCATGCCGGAGATCCTCACCGGCATGCGCATCGGCATCGGTTTTGGCTGGACGACGTTGGTTGCCGCCGAACTGGTGGCGGCGCAAGCCGGTCTTGGCGCCATGATTCAACAAGCGTCCGATTTCCTCGTCACCGACGTAGCCATCATGGGTATCGTGGTGATCGGCGCCATTGCGTATCTGTTCGATCTGCTCATGCGTTTCCTCGAGCGCATACTCGTGCCGTGGAAGGGAAAGGTGTAAGGTATGGCGCAACTCTACGACCGAATCGGCAGCGGCTATGCCGCCCTCCGTCAACCCGACCCGCGTATTTCCGCATGGATCACGTACGCCTTGGCAGACGCTCAAACGGTGGTCAACGTCGGGGCCAGGGCCGGCTCGTACGAACCGCGAGACCGATCTGTGGTCGCCGTGGAGCCCTCGCTGACGATGATTCACCAGCGTGGCGCCGATCATGCCCCGGCCGTATGCGCCTCTGCCACGCATCTTCCCTTTGGCGATCATGTGTTTGACGCCGGGCTGGCCGTTCTGACCCTACATCACTGGCCCGATCAACCACGCGGTCTACGGGAACTGGCGCGCGTGACACGTGACCGGATCGTGTTACTCACCTGGGATCCATCCGCGTGCTTCTTTTGGCTGCTGGAAGACTACTTTCCCGACATCCTCGCCGTGGATCGCCCCCTTTTCCCGCCCATAGAAGAATTGCAGCAGACGCTTGGCGCCATCGAGATTCAGCCGTTGCCCATCCCGTACGATTGCACCGATGGTTTTCTCGGCGCATATTGGCGCCGACCCGAGGCCTACCTGAGTGCCCAAGTTCGCAGTGCCATTTCGACCTTTGCCAAGATCACTGACGTCGACGCCCGCCTCGACCGCCTCCGCCACGATCTTGCCACGGGCACATGGCGCCGCCGTCACGGTCATTTACTCACCCAAGATACCCTTGATCTCGGTTACCGTCTCGTGGTACGTACCTAATCCGTGCTCTGAATTCCGCATTCCGCATTCAAAAGCTTGTAGCTTGTAGGTTGGGTTGAGGAACGAAACCCAACACCAAACCCGCCAGCCAATTCCCTCATTCATTTCCAATCCCTGCAACAAAATTGATCGTCTCCCTTTCCCCCCAACGGATATCATACAAACCCGATCGGACATAACGATGAAAGCTGGAAAATTCCCAGTCCGTGGGAGCACAGACCAAACCATGTTTCACAGGGTTGTAATGGATATACTCAACGTGCTGTCTGAAGTCCTGTTCATCCCGGATGACATGTTCCCAAAATCGTCTTTGCCACACCGCCTGCTCGCCTTTGCGTAACCGTGACGCAGACGGGCCTTGTTTGTATGTTGGACGGCAGCGACGGCTAAATTCGCTTTTGATCAACCGCCAGCGCGTGGAAAAATCGTGGTTTGCTTTGGGCAATGTCCAAATACAATGCAAGTGATCTGGAAGTAGTACAAAGGCATCAATCGTAAACGGATGGTTGGCCATGACAGCGCGAAAGACCTCTCAGAGCAACGCCACGTTATCGGGTTCGCATAAAATTTGGCGTCGCTTGTGGGTGACCAGTGTGAAAAAGTAGGTACCCCCCTGGATTGTCGCTCGACGATATTGCATAGCATATGATCTCGTGTTCAACGTCGGTTTGGTGGAGCGGTAGCGAAACCCCACTGCATCTCTGGCTACGAGCTGCTGGACAGAGTTGGGTTTCGTGCCTCAACCCAACCTACAAACTATATCCACCGGTGTCGAGCAACAGCTGCGTTTCCTCTGCGGACGGCGTATCATCATGTCCGCTCTCTTTGCTGGGAACATACGCGAACGCTACACTGCCCGCGTGACTCAGACCAGCCCTGCCTGTCCTGACCCGTATGCGTTTTCTCGATAACCACACATCCGGAGGCAATGATATCATGCCACTTGATCCGCAAGCCCAAGGCTTTTTGGAGCAGCTCGCAGAGGCAGAAGCGCCGCCACTGCACGAACTCTCGGTCGAAGATGCCCGGCAAGTGATTGTCGAGTTGTTTGGGTCCAAGGAGCCCCCCGAACCCGTTGGCAAGGTTGAAGATCGGATGATTCCCAGGGCTAGCGGTGATTTGGAGCCACTATCTGCGGAGCGAGGCAGACGGCAACGATCCCCTTGCCTCGCCGCTGCGGGCAGACAACCTGCGCGACCTCCCGCCGGCATTGGTCATCACGGCGGAATTCGATCCGCTACGTGACGAGAGGGAAGCCTATGCGGCAAAGCTGCAAGACGCGGGGGTGCCGGTTACTCTGACCCGTTACGACGGCATGATTCATGGTTTTTTCAGTCTGGGCGTGGTGCTCGACCAAGGTAAGCAGGCCATCTTGGAAGCCGCAGCCGGACTGCGCGCTGCGTTTTCCAAATAAAAGGAGACTGCCATGAAGATTTCCACCTTCCATTTGATGCCGCACCGGGAACTGCCCGATGATTTTGAGCAGCGCTACGAGTCGGTCTGGGTGACCCCACCGTGGCATGAATTGGCTGATGCAGACTGGATGAACTCATCTATGCCGCCAAGGCAGGCGCCGATGGGGTCTGCACCAATGAGCATCATCAAAACGCCTATGGTTTTATGCCCAGCCCCAACCTGATGGGCTCCGTACTCGCGCGCGCCACCAACGGCATGGATTGTGCCATCGTGCAGATGGGCTCCACCCTGCCTTCGACGCAGCCGCCGCAACGGGTGGCGGAAGAATACGCCATGCTCGATTGTATCAGCGGGGGGCACCTGGTTGCCGGGATGCCACTCGGTACGGCCATGGATGTCAATATGGCCTACGGGGTCTCCCCGATTGAGCAACGCGAACGCTATCGTGAAGCGCATGATTTGATCGTGAAAGCGTGGACGTCCAAAGAGATGTTCACTTGGAACGGTAAATACTTTCAATTGCCGATGGTGAACTTGTGGCCGCGGCCGATCCAGCAGCCTCATCCCCCTATCTGGATTCCGGGCTCCGGCAGTACGAGTACGTTTCACTACACGGTTGAGCAAGATCACTGTTACTGTTTTCTAAGTTATTTTGGCAACAAGAGCGCGGCCCGCAGTGCGCGCGATGGCTACTGGGGGGTGGTCAAGTAAAAGGGGCGTGACCTGAACCCCTATCGCATGGGGTTCTTGCAGTTGATCGCGGTGGCCGAGACCGATGCCCAGGCGGAAGAATTATATGCCGAGCACGTCGAGTACTTCTACCACAAGCTGCTGCATATTCCCATCGAATGGTTTGGCCCGCCCGGGCATCAGGATTACCGCAGCTTGAGCAACTCGCTGCGCAATCCCGCCATCTTGCAGCAATTCCTCACACTCAAAGAGAAACGCTACAAAGATTTTGCCCGGGACCAGTTCGTCATCTGTGGCAGTCCGTCGACCGTGCGGGATCAACTCCGGGAAGCCTGTGAGGACCTGCGCATCGGCAACCTCATGGTACTGTTTCAGATTGGCTCGATGCCGCATGAACTGGCGTTGCAAAACACCGACCTGTTTTTCCGTGAAGTGGCGCCAGCGCTGCGTAATATGTGGGACGATGAGTGGGAAAACCACTGGTGGCCGACAACGCTGCAGAAATCGGCAGCGGCGTCTTAGGCACGTTATCGAGTTGGTCAAGTCGGCGTGCGATGGCGCACACCGCCATTGCACGCGGTTGACGAGCCAAGCATTTATGATAAGGAAAATGATCGTGGCGACCGTTGTCGATCAGCATGTAACCGTCTGGCAGGACAAAATTACGCCGCAGATCAAAGTCGCGGGTGACGGACCGCCCGTCGTCTTTTTGCACAGTGCGGCAGGCCTGACGTGGGATCCGTTTCTCGATGCCCTGGCGGAGCATCATACCGTCTACGCTCCGGAACATCCGGGGACCACGGTGGGGGATCCGGACAGTGTCAACCATCTTGCTTGACGATCTGTGGGACCTGGTGCTGTATTACGATGAACTCTTTGACCGGCTTGGCCTGCAGTCCGTTCCCGTCATTGGTCATTCCTTTGGGGGCATGATGGCGGCAGAGCTGGCTGCCAATCATCCTGAGCGCGTCAGCCGGTTGGTGTTAATTAGCCCCATTGGTCTCTGGCTGGACGGGGCGCCGATTCCCAATTGGATGATCATCACGCCAGCTGCGGACCTCCCGAAATATCTGTTTTGCGATCCGAGCGGGCCGGTGGCTCAACAAGCGCTCGCCTTTCCCGAGGATCCCGAAGAACTCGTGGAAGCGCAAATCCAATTCCACTGGTCGATGGCCTGCACGGGCAAATTTGTCTGGCCGATTCCGGACAAAGGGCTGAAAAAGCGTATCCATCGCATCGCGGCACCCACCCTGATCGTCTGGGGCAAACAAGATCGCCTGGTGCCACCGGTATACGCCGAGGCGTTTGCCAGCCGCATTGCCGATGCCCGTGTGGAGCTGGTTGATCAGGCGGGTCATATCCCTCAGTTGGAACAATTCGCACAGGTGTCGGAAGCGGTCCGAACGTTTCTGAAACGCTAGAAGGTCGGGGGCAGTTCTTGAGTTGATACCGACGGCGCATGAGGAGGTGTCGGAGCCCCGCTGGTCGGACTGTGGGACAAGTTGCTGATCTCATGGGCAAGAAGCGAGAGCATGCAAAGTAAAGAACTGACCCCCTTCTTTTGTATTCAGCGGGAAGTGTCCTTCGGGCGCACTTCAAAGGCGAGTTGAGAGCGGTAGAAGCAGGCATCAAACGCCATGAAAAAATTGACCTGCCCTAACAACAATGGCACATCCACTGCCTGGGTCCAAGCAAACACCAGGCGTACAGGAGCAAAACGTCCAATGGTAGCCGACAGGAGTAGCGCACGAGCTTGAAATTGGGCCAAATTGCCAGTCAATTGCAGTTCAGTTGTTTGGCTCTCCCATATCGCACCAAGGTCAACGCCCACTGGGTAGGGTAGCACATTGACCATGGCGCCAGTGTCAAGAAGGCCAAGTGTATTTGTCGAAAGGTCTTGATAGCTCAATGTCAGAGGCAGGTAAGGTCGAAGTCCTGCTTCGCCAAGTGTACTATCGGCGGCAATGAATGAATATCGTTCGGCGCTATCCATGGTCCTCGCTCTCTGCGTTTTTCAACACTTCTAGCATGGCGTCAGCGGCGTCAACGGCATTGTAAGGGGACCAAACTGGATATGACATGCCGGGCTTGAGGAGATCAAGTTCTTGCTGGACAAGCTCGGAGATGAGGAACTGCATGACGTGTAATTTGTCTGCTCGACTGAGTTCACGTAATGTACTGAGCAAGTCTATTGACACCATGGTCCATCCCTCATGATGACGTATACGTTATGACGATTCATGGAAGCCGATTGTTTAATGACGGGTCAGCGGTTCACATCAATGTATCTATTCCAGTGAAACATTAGAGTGTGCGCGATGTTTTGGGTAATGTAGCACAATCCTGCTGGAGAATCGCGATGTGCCCGGCTCACGTATCATTGCTCCAAGACCTTCGTTTCCCGGTCAGCCGCGTTGTGCCCGCCACCGGGCCATGAGGGGCACGCGCAAGCGCCAGTCGCCGTTTTCTTCCGCGATGAGCAGGCGACGACGGAGAGACGTGTGGATGGCTTCATCCGTCGGTGGAGGTTGCGTCAGGTTGGTGCGAAATGCAGCGAGATAGTCCCATTCGCCCGGCAGAAAGGATTCACGGCATACGAGTTCGTACAGGACGGTGTGACCCCGAACGATGGCGCGGTCCAAGGCGCGTTGCAGCAAATCCGCATCGACCTGACGGGTGTCTGCCTCATTGAGCAGGTCGATCACCATTTCGGCAATCAGTTGCACCAGATGGGGCCAACTGCCGGTCTGTTGGTGAATACGCTCGATGCCTCCCTCGCCCCAAAATTCGGGGGTGAACCGCGGACGTTCCGGCGCGTTTTCCTGCCAGAGGGTGGAGTGCTTCAGGGGTTCGGTGAGGAGCAAGCGGGTTTCAATCCAAAGTGAACGGCGGGATTTCAAGGGTGCGGGCGCTGACCAGGTAGGAGGTCCAGGACGCGTGTGACAACTCTGTAATTTCATGACTGCCGGCGAAGATCCAGGTGAGGCGGCGATGCAATTGAATCGATTCGCGCACGGTTGCTAGCAGATCTTCCGTGAAGACACCTTCCCCGATCTTGGTGTCCATGTTTTCGTACTCGTCAATGGCGAGTAAGAGCCGTTTGCCATCGTCTTCGAGCTGTGCATTACAGACCGACAAGAAGTCGAAAAAGCTGGGGAGATCTCCTGGGGAAACATCGGACCACGTTGCACCCATACAAGTCTGCCGGATGACTTCCACGAGATAGGTGACGAAGGAGTCGAGAGAGATTGACGCCCGAGGATGCTGCATGGATATCACTACGGGGGCGACAGTCGTCGGTAAGAATCCCGTCACATTGCGCAGGACAGTGGTCTTCCCCATCCGGCGTCGGCCGTAGAGGATGAGGCCCGGGCAGCCCGTACTCAGCATGATCTGACTTTCCAGCTCGCCCACGACATGGAGGCGAGGCACAAAGGCTTCCTGTTGGCGGCCTGACCGGATCACCAGCGCGGAACACCTGGGGACTGGGTTCTTTGGCCAGGATGTCCTGTGCGTCTTGGTGTTGCTGTTGTGCTATCTTGAGCCAGTGATTCGCCGCCGCGCGGAACTCGCTGGCCAGGGGTTCGCGGAAACCGCTCACTTGGTGACGAAAATTCTCGATGGTGGTGTAAAGGAGTTGGGCTATCAGTTCGCGTAAGATCGGGCGGCTGACCGTGTTGAGGCGTGTTTGCTGCGTCGTGATGTCGTGCACGAGTTCTCGCAGACGCGGTGTTTCACGAAGGAAACCTTGTTGTAAATCAACGACCCCAAGATTGGGAAACACATCGGCCCGTATGTGTTCGATGAGTTCACGCCATGTCGTGTTGCCAGGAGCAACCAAATTGACGGATTCGCGCCGGTTTAAAAACCGACGGATGTCGTCACGTACGTTGAGCCAGTCTGAAGCGGTGACGCCTAAGTCCGCCCCACACGCGTGTAGGAGCAAATGCCATTGCTCGGCATTCGTCTCATCTTGCAGATCCACATACAGCGCTGTATCCAGCGTCGTGAGCCGATCCGGCAGGCCGCACGCTTCCCGTATCACGGGAATCACGGCGCCGTGCTCAAACCCTGGGGCATGGCCGATGGCGCGGTCCATTTCATGCCGGCAATAGTCACTGGCGAGATACGCCGGTGAGAGGACGAGCACACTGGTCTCGGCCGCATCTTGTGTCGCATCCATCTGACCCACAACCGCCTTGCCGGCTGCAAAACGCTCGTAGTCGATGAGAACGTCCGCCCCTCCCGCACGGAGACAGGGTACAAGACGATTGCTAACCCAATCTCCCTGGGCGTGACAGTAGCTGATAAAGACCCGTTTATCCATATGCGCTTCCGCCTCGACAACTCCCGAAATCCCCCCTACCCCCCTTTGCGAAAGGGGGGAGGAAAGGCGACCCGCCCTTTACGTACGTGCCAGCAGGCGTTGCCGCAGGCGCTCATCCTTGGCGATATCGATAGCCGTCCAGGCCATGGCAAGCGCTCCATCGATGACGGCTTTGTCAGCCGCCGGGGTCATGCAATGGGCCGTAAACTCCGGCTGGTGATTCACCGCCGGCAAGGAGTCAATACCGATCATGGGGTGAATGGACGGCAGCGCCAGCGAGATGTTGCCCATGTCCGTCGAGCCGGCCGCGCGTTCGCCCATGCTCCCCAGGTCGGGGAACGTACGGCCTAAGGCGTTGGCGTTGGCTTGATATAAGGCGGCCATATCGGCGTCGTGCGCCATTTCGGCATAGGGCTTGGCGCCGCCAACAATGTCCAATTGGGCGCCAGTTGCCAAAGCGCCAGCTTCAAAGCAGCGATGGACCCTGGGGCGGAGTTCCTCCAGCTCCGCAATAGTCTGGCCACGTACGATATACTTGGCGCTCGTATGGGCCGGAATGACGTTGGGAGCATCGCCGCCATGGGTGACGATGCCGTGGATACGATCGGTGGGGCGGATGTGCTGCCGCAGAAGACCGATGGCCGTTTGCGCAATGGTCAGGGCATCGGCCGCGTTGATACCGAGTTCGGGAAACGCGGCGGCATGGGCTTCTTTGCCGGTGTAGTGCACGTCAAACATCGAGGCGGCGATAATCTTGGGCAGGACGATGTCAAGCGGCGCCGGATGCGCCATCATGGCGGCATGCATGCCGTCAAACGCGCCTCGTTCGAGGAGCAGAATTTTGCCGCCGCTATCGCCAACTTCCTCCGCTGGCGTGCCGATGACGCTGACAGTCAGACCGACGTCATCCGCCACACGCGCGGCGGCGATGCCGGCACCGAGGGCCATGGCGGCGATGAGGTTGTGTCCGCAGGCATGGCCAATACCGGGTAGACAATCATACTCAGCGCAAATGGCCAGATGCAGCGGGCCGCTCCCGGCGCGCGCCGTAAAGGCGGTGGGCAGGTCGCAGATGCCGGTTTCGACCGTGAACCCGGCGTCCGTCAGGGATTCGGATAGCCAAGCGCAGGCGCGCTCTTCCTCGAAGCCCAGTTCGGGATGCGCATGTATTCGGTGACTGAGGTTAAGTAAATCGGTCTGGATGGCGTCGATTTTTTCTTGCACCGCGGTTTTCGGCTCCATAACAACCCCCCAATCAAATGCGGAATGCGGAATGCGGAATGCAATAACACATTATACTGGAAAATTAGGGGCGATAGACGTCTGTGTGTGGGTAGAAGGCGTACCAGCCGAACCAGTACGAGATGTGGCCGCCTAGGCGTGGGAGGCGTTCGCCGCTACGAGGATTGAAGAGAAATTCTTCTTGGATTTGCCAGATCGTGTTGCGGGTTGTGTCGACGATTTCCGTCGAGGTTTTGCCGGGGGCAAAGATGTGATCGCGACGTTCGTAGGCGCGGGCCGTACGCGTCGCCTCGTCGGCAATGATGGTGAGATTGGCGCCGGCCAGGGCGTCGTTGATGACACCGGCCTGACTGAGCAGGGTGAGCGGATAGGCTTTGGCATGTTGGCCGCGGCGTATGGCGAAGACGTAGGTTTTGGGCGGCAGGCGGGCATCGCGTGGCGACACGGGAAACATGGTCTTGGGGCTGGCAAAATATTCCCCATATGGCTTGCCGGGGGTGTAGTCCCGCTCGAAGCCTGTGTTGATGTCGAGCACGACGGTGTCGGGGTGCGTCTTCAACCAGTCTGCCCACGTCGTAATGACGACGGGGAGGACGGGTAATTTGATGCCGCTATGGGTCAGGGGGCCGACCACGGGCTCACCGGCGAGACTATGCCAGAGACTCTGCGTTTGCTGATCGTACATCAGTTTGTTACTACGAAAAAGAAAACCGGAGGAACCGAAGATATAGGTGGTCTTGTCAACTGTGGTGTCGTAGAGGATCCCCGATCCACATAAGGTTCAATAGGCGAGGGTGACCGGTTTGCCACCAATCACATCGTTGAACATTTCGTGCCAGTCCAGAATGCGCAGCGGATAGGCGCGGTGGTCGCCGTTGATGGAGACGCCAAAGACCAATTCGTCGGAAGCGAGGTACATCGCCTTGTCGGGCGGCACGTGTTTCGGATTCGTCAGGGCTGGGATGCCGTCTTTGCGCACGCCGCCCCAGACGATTTCTTCGAGCCGGATGCGGTAGGGCAATCCGGGCGAAAGAAAGCTGACGAAATTCGGATCGAGACGGCTGAAGAGGGAGGATTTCCATGCCAGAAATCCCGGATTTGGGCGAATCTCGTCGTGTTGTTGCAGCCATTCGACCCAGTCTGCCCATTCGCTACCGATCTGGGCGCGGGCCAACCGCTGCAGGACGTCGAGCAGAGGCGTGTCATAGGTGACGCCAAAGCGCAGGAGTTCGATGAGGGCCGGAACCGCCGCAGGGTTGCCGAGATCATCGAGCGCTTTGAGCGCTTCCGTCCGGATGTGGCGTTCTGGATGGGTCAGGTTGTTGATCAACGCGTCCAATAAAAGATCGTCACGCTCGGCAGCATGACCTGCCGCAATGATAGCGCAGCAGAGGACAGCGATCGCGAGTATGAGACATGGATCTCGGCGCATGAGAAAATCCTCCCGTTGCCAAAGGCGGGTAAAGATATCTTAGGCCATGGGCCAAATAGTATACCATAGTTGAGCTGCTGACGTGCGCCATCATGGGCATTGCCAACGAGGCGTTGTCCCATTATGATGCCGCCAAAGCGGGCCTCCTGTATGCCGTTGGGACCGGAGGCGTCACCTAAATGCGTAGGAAGAAAAGAGGGCGTAGCCATGAAGGTTGATGAGGCGATTGATATCTTGTGGGAATGCTTGCAGAAGGGCGAGTATTTTCCGGCCGCCCTGCAGGGGCAACTTACCTTGGAGGAGGCGTATCAGGTGCAGCTGGGCGTCTTGGCCCGCCGGGTGGCGGCGGGTGAGCGGCAGGCCGGCTGGAAGATTGCGTTGTCAGGGGTGGATGCGCGGCAGGCCATGGGTGTCCATGCGCCTGCCTTTGGCTACCTGCTCGCTAGCGGCCATTATACGGATGGTGAGACCTTTGAGCTCGACACCATTCTCAATCCGGCGATCGAATCCGAACTCTGTATGACGCTCAGCCAACGTCTCAAAGGACCCGGTATGACGCGTGAGCAGGTACGCGATGCCGTGACGAAGGTTGCCGCGGCGTTTGAGCTCGTCTCGTTGCGCGGGAGTTTAGCGGCGGATTTGACCCTGGGTGTCGCCGACAATATTGCGCAGTGGGGTTTTGTAACCGGTGATGAAGTGACCCCGTATCCGAAAGATTTGAATTTGGCCGACCTCACGGCGGAGATCGTGAAAAATGACCGGATCGAAGCGCAAGCACGAAGTGGCGATGCGATGGATGATCAGCTCGATTCCATCGCTTGGCTGGCGAATGAGTTGGCCAAATACGATGTGGCGCTTGAGGCGGGACATCAGGTGATCACCGGCACCTTTGTCAGGCCCTTGCCGATCGCCAAAGGCGACACCTGGATCACACACTTTTCGTCGGTGGGGACGGTTTCGGCCAGTTTTGTGTAGCCCGGGCGTCCTGGCGGTCCGCGCCCCGGAAATGATGAACACAGGATCCGCGAAGGACGCGAAGGGGCGCGAAGGGTACGGATGC